>CAZTLU010000134.1:0-1573 GCA_964614605.1 uncultured Eubacteriales bacterium | reverse complement strand
AGAAACAACATCAGATTTCGACCGTGAAAAGCTTCAGGAAAGACTTGCAAAGCTTGCAGGCGGTGTTGCAGTTATCCGCGTAGGTGCCGCAACCGAAACAGAAATGAAAGAAAAGAAGCTTCGCATTGAAGACGCTCTTGCAGCTACAAAGGCAGCAGTTGAAGAAGGTACAGTTGCAGGCGGCGGCGTAGCACTTCTTGGCGCTCTCAAATCAGCATCAGCTCTTCTCGATACAGAGGATGCAGATTACAAAACAGGCGTTAAGATTGTTCTTAAGGCTATTGAAGAGCCCGTTCGCCAGATTGCCGCAAACGCAGGCCTTGAGGGTTCAGTTATCGTAAATGAAATCGTTAACTCAAATAAGGCAGGCTACGGCTTCAACTTCGCAACAGGCGAATATGTTGATATGTTCGAGGCTGGTATCCTTGACCCCGCAAAAGTTACTCGTTCAGCACTTCAGAACGCATCATCAGTTGCCGCAATGGTTCTCACAACAGAATCACTTGTAGCTGATATTCCCGACCCACAGGCTGAGGCAGCAGCTGCAGCAGCAATGGCACAGGCAGGCGGCGGAATGTATTAATAATTCGTAATTATAAATGCATAATTCGTAATTGAATAAAACAACTCGGCTCCCCTGAAAGGGGAGCTGTCTTTTTTGCAAAAAAAGACTGAGGGGTTATAACCTCCCTTGTTAAAGGGAGGGGGACCGTCGAAGACGGTGGAGGGATTCCTTCCACCGCCTTTTTTATTTTAATCACTTTGTAATCCTTATTACAATTATGTAATTTTTCTGTTTTTCGATAAAATTTTATTGACAAACGATAAAATCAATGCTATTTTAAAGTCAAGATATGGTTTTAAAGGAGAGTTTTATGAAATTTGATAATAAATCAATCAAGCTTTCAATAGCGTTTACAACCTTGTTTGCAATTGCAATGATATTTCTCACCGTCACAATTCCGTGGCTTGTGCCGTTCCTTTGCAAAATTATGGAGCGTGAAACTCTGGTTTCATTTATGACAGTTGTGGCATATTTGGCTGTGCCTGCAGGGTGGGGTGCAGTTATACTTCTATATGAAATTCTTTTTAATCTTAAAAAGAAAAAGGTTTTTGTAAATGAAAATGTAAAAAGCTTGCGTATTCTTTCGTGGCTTTGTATTTATGTGGGTGTTGTAAGCGCCATTGCCGCATTTGAATATCTTGGTTTCCTGTTCGTTTCTATTGCCGCGTTTTTTATCGGACTCATTGTGCGTGTTGTACGCAATATCATACAAGAGGCAATTGAAATTAAAGCAGAAAACGATATGACGGTTTAAGGAGTGATAATTATGGCAATAAAAGTAAATCTTGATATGGCACTTGCAAGAGCCAAAATGACCTCTGGCGAATTGGCTGAACGAATAGGAATAACTCAAGCGAATTTATCAATTCTCAAAACAGGCAAAGCAAAGGCGGTGCGTTTTTCAACCCTCGAAGCCATCTGCCGAGAGCTCAACTGTCAACCCGGCGACATTTTGGAATATGATGACGGCTCGTCACTCACTCTGATTCACTCCAAGGAGGCATAATT
>CAZTLU010000133.1:0-1588 GCA_964614605.1 uncultured Eubacteriales bacterium | reverse complement strand
ATCATATTTTCTTACAAGCAAAATCTTTCCAGTTACTGTCCTTTGAAAGCTCCCCACCATCTTTAAAGGTGTTCAAAGCCTTACTGTCATTTTTAAGCCAGGCATCCAACCATTTTATTGCATAACCGCTATAATCCTCGGGATTAGTGCAACAACGAGTATGAATTGCACCTTTAAGAGATGCATATACCGCGGGCCCTTTGCAAATTTCATAAGCAGGCTCAATCCATATTCCTGCATCTACAATCATATCACGCTCACCGGCTATGAAGAAAGTGGGCGTAGAAAGAAGCTCTGCTTCTTCAGTATAATTACTGCCGGCCAATGATATAACACAGTCTATTCTGCTGTCTGCCGCGGCGGCATTCACAGAACTTCTGCCACCCTGTGAATGACCTATAGCACCGATTTTGTCAGTATTTACTTTTTTATAGAAAATGCTTGACTCGTCATCGTTTTGAGCAATAATAAAATCAATTGAAGCTATTTGTGCAGTACCGTCTGCCGCCATAGTTTCTTCGTTTGCTATTACAATATATCCACCCAAGGCAATTTCTTTAAGTAAGCTTTCATACATTGATGGGGGACAACCTGTGCCGTTTGCCCATACAATTGCGGGGTAGATTTTGTTGCTTGATTTAATGTCATCAGGATAATAAACAATTTGTTTTACCGAATTCCAAGTGTATTCCCGTTTTACCACGGTTATTTCTGATGATTCTGTCACTTCTTCTTTTTTGGTTGTTGAAGCTGTGCTTTGTGCAGATTTAGTTGTGCTTTCCTGCTTTTTAGTTGTGGATTCTACGGTGGCGGACTCTTGCTCGGTTGTTGTTTCTTCATTATTCAATAAAGGCTCATCATCAAATAGCTTGTCGTCTGAAACATTTTCAGTTGTGTTTGATAAATCATTTCCTGCAGGTTCACTTTTACCACAGGCAGAAGCCGTTAAAACCATAACAAGTGCCATTAGCAATGCCGGAGTTTTTCTGAATAATTTCATTTTCATATCCCCAATCTGACTGTAAACTAATTGTAACATAACTGCTTGATAAATTCAATCTGCGAAAAGATAACGGGTTATGTTAAAAATAATGCAAAAATCATTTTGAAAAATCTAAAATCACAGTTGACAAAATTCAAAAACTATGTATAATATTAAAGGTAATCGATTTAGGGGTATAGCTCAGTTGGTAGAGCAGCGGTCTCCAAAACCGCGTGCCGAGGGTTCAAGTCCTTCTGCCCCTGCCAAAAATAGAAACGGATGCCGTAAGGTGTCCGTTTCTATTTTTCGTATAGTGATAAAGGACGAGAACCCGTGAGGGTTTTGCCGTTAAGAAAATGATATAGTATATCATTTTTAGGCAAAAGCGGTCGGCGGGTACCGAATTTCGCAAGAAATTGGGTCGCCGAGCGGTCAGTATGCGAGGCGAAAGCCGAAGCAGACGTTCAAGTCCTTCTGCCCCTGCCAAAGAAAAGTCCGAAAAACCTTGATTTTACTAGGGTTTCGGGCTTTTTTCTTATTTTTATTGGTTTTTCCAAAATCGCACTTTACCGTAAAATATCGCACATTTTCGAGTACTATGTGCCC
>CAZTLU010000132.1:0-1680 GCA_964614605.1 uncultured Eubacteriales bacterium | reverse complement strand
GAATAAATGTATAAAATGTGCGAAATATGTAATCAAAATGCATAAATACTGAATAATAATTCAATAAATAGTTGAAAAAGTGTATAAAAATACAAAAATGCTTGAAAATCTATGCAAAAACACTTGATTTAATTGATTTTATGTGTATAATATATCTTGTTCAAAAATTTGCGGCATATTGCACAAATGAAATGCCGTTTTTTCGGAGGAATATACAATGAATAAAAAAGACATCAAAAAGGTAGTTTTAGCTTATTCAGGCGGTCTTGATACATCAATTATCATCCCCTGGCTTAAAGAAAATTATAACAACTGTGAGGTTATTGCAGTTTCAGGTGACGTTGGTCAGGGCACAGAGCTTGACGGACTCCACGAAAAAGCAATTGCAACTGGTGCTTCGAAGCTTTATGTTCTCGATTTGAAAGAGGAATATGTTGAAGAATACATATGGCCTTGCCTTAAAGCAGGTGCAGAATATGAAGAGTATCTTCTCGGCACATCTCATGCTCGCCCCTGCATTGCAAAGGGACTTGCTGAAATCGCAATCAAAGAGGGTGCAGACGCTATCTGCCACGGTTGTACAGGTAAAGGCAACGACCAGGTTCGTTTTGAATTGACACTTAAGGCTTTTGCTCCTGAAATGGCAATTATCGCTCCTTGGCGTGAGTGGGATATCAAATCTCGTGAAGAAGAAATTGCTTATGCTGAGGCTCACAATATTCCTCTTAAGATTAACCGTGAAACAAACTATTCAAAGGATAAGAATGTATGGCATTTGTCACACGAGGGTCTTGACCTTGAGGACCCAGCAAACGAGCCATTATATAATAAGGAAGGCTTCCTTGAAATGGGCGTTTCTCCTGAACAGGCTCCTGACGAACCTACTTATGTTACAATTCACTTTGAAAAGGGTGTTCCCACAGCACTTGACGGTGTTGAAATGAAAGGTCTTGCAATCGTTGAAAAGCTTAACGAGCTTGGCGGTGCAAACGGTATCGGACTTCTTGACATCGTTGAAAACCGTCTTGTTGGTATGAAGAGCCGTGGTGTTTATGAAACTCCCGGCGGAGCAATTCTTTACAAGGCACACGAGCTCCTTGAAATGATTACTCTTGACCGTGAAACTTCACATTATAAGAAGCTTGTAGCACAGAAATTCGGCGAGCTTGTTTATAACGGACTTTGGTTCACACCTCTTCGTGAAGCTCTTTCAGCATTCGTTGACGAAACACAGAAGACTGTTACAGGTGATGTAAAGGTTAAGCTTTACAAGGGTAACATCATTAACGCAGGTATCACTTCACCTTACTCACTTTATGATGAAAATGTTGCATCATTCGGTGACGACGGCGGTGCTTACGACCAAAAAGATTCAGCAGGATTTATCAATCTCTTCGGTCTTTCAATTAAGGTTAAGGCACTTCTTGATAAACAGAGAGAAAACAATAACTAATAATTTTTAAAATGTAGGGGACGATGCCCACATCGTCCCGTCACATTGTCACGAAGTGACTGAGGGGCTGTAGGGGCAGGTCTCCGTGCTTGCCTGTTAGTTGTTATGTCACTTACGGTCGGGCACAGAGACCCGACCCTACATTCTATCCCTCCGTAAAAACTTCGTTTTGCCACCTCCCTCGTCAGAGGGAGGCAATATTGATTTTAGGAGAAATATTATGCAAC
>CAZTLU010000131.1:0-1987 GCA_964614605.1 uncultured Eubacteriales bacterium | reverse complement strand
TTTGGATACATCAATCCACTCTTTGTAGTTTGAGTATTTTTCGAGCTCGGGGATTGTCAGTTCTATTGCACTGTTTGAGCTTCCAACGGCGGGAAAAACTGTTTCAAAGCGTTTTAAGGACTCGTCAAGATAAACCTCAACGCCGTCTTTGATACCAAAGGGGCAAACTCCGCCGATTTGGTGACCTACAAATTCTTCAAGTTGCTCGGGTGACATCATCTTGGCTTTTGTGTGGAACTGTGCCTTATATTTAGGGTTATCCACCTTGACATCGCCCGCCATAAGAATAAGAGTTGGCTGTTCACCAACCATAAAAGAGAGAGTTTTTGCAATTCTTGCGCCCTCAACGCCCAAAGCCTGTGCTGCAAGTTCAACAGTTGCGCTTGAAACTTCAAACTCCTGAACGCTGTCTTCCATTCCGAACTGGCGGAAATATTCTCTGCCTTTTTCAATGGACATTTTAAATCATTCCTTTGATTTGGTAACAAATGTAGGGGACGGTGCCTACACCGTCCCGCTATTTTTTTACGGGTCGATGTGGGCATCGACCCCTACAAATCATAAAAATTTACTGAATTTCTGCAAGCTTAACCGGTCTGCCTTCATTTGCTGATTTTTCAGCAGCAAGTGCAATCTTAACTGACTGCAAGCCTGCGTGGATACCTACGGGAGTTTCCTTGTCGTTTACGCAACAGTCAACAAATTGTCTAACTTCTTCAGAGAATGAGCCCATATATCTTTCAAGGAAGAAATAGAGAGGCTTTTCACCAGTCACACCGTTTGCATCTGATACAACTGCAGTTGAAAGTGTATCATTTGAAGTTGCAACCATACCCTTTGAGCCGAAAAGCTCTGCTCTCTGGTCATAACCGTACATAGCCTGACGAGAGTTGTCGATAACTGCAAGTGCGCCGTTTTCCATTTTCATAGAAATGATTGCTGTATCGAAATCGCCATACTCACGGATACCGGGATTGATAAGAGCATCTGCATAAACATAAAGTTCTTCAACATCACTGTTTGTAAGGAAACAAGCCATATCAAAATCGTGAATTGTCATATCAAGGAAGATACTTGCTGCACAGTAGCCAACAGGTGGTGCCTGTGGGTCACGAGAAGTGATTTTAAGAATCTGCGCTTCACCGATTTTGCCTTCGTCATAAGCTTTACGAACTGCTGCAAAGTTATGGTCGAAACGACGGTTAAAACCAACCTGGAATTTACATTCAGGATGAGCTTTCAATGCATCTGCAATTTCAAGAATCTTATCTACTGTATTTGCAAGTGGCTTCTCGCAGAATACATGCTTGCCGGCATTGATTGCTTCAATAGAAATTGGAGCGTGAGTATCAGTTGATGAGCAAACAAGAACTGCATCAATGTCTTTGTCTCCAATGATTTTTGTGTAATCTGTGTAGATTTTCTCAACACCAAAGCCCTCACAGAAAGCCTTTGTTTCGTCATTCATAAATGGGTCTGCGATTGCAACAACCTCAGCACCTTTTACATGGTATGAGATTGATTCAAGGTGCACTTTACCAATACGGCCGGCACCGATAATACCGATTTTAAGCATAATAATTTCTCCTTTTTATTTAAGCAAAATATTCATCATTCTGCCATTTTCGCGGATTTTCGTCAATATATTGCCAAACTTCAATATACCCCTCTTCACTTCTTATTACTTTCTCATAAAATGATTCTTGAAATATCTTTCTTCCCTTAACATTGCTTATTTTATTACATTCACGAGTGGTCAATGATTTATAAGCACACATTATATCGGGCAGTGTAGGGCGGGGGCTTGCTCCCGCCGCCTTACCATCAAGAATTATAATAGCGTGAATATGATTGGGCATTATTACAAATTTATCTATTCTTACATAATCATACCGTTGTTCCAAAGCAAAAAGTTGTTTTTCTGCAACAAGCCCATATGGTGAAAGTGTAATAACAGTATCACTATACTTTCTTTCGGCGGGAGCAA
>CAZTLU010000130.1:0-2062 GCA_964614605.1 uncultured Eubacteriales bacterium | reverse complement strand
TTGTTAAACCTTTTGTAAAAAAATACCGTCAGTCTAAAGACCAACGGTATTACGGAAAAAATCAATTTATGCCTTGTTAGCTGAGCCGAAGAGTTCTATCTTCTCACGAACAGTTGCCTTGATAGCTTCTGAACCGGGAGCTAAAAGCTTTCTTGGGTCAAAGCCCTTGCCCTGAAGGTCCTTGCCTTCTTCGATATACTTTCTTGTTGCTTCCTGGAACGCAAGCTGACATTCTGTGTTAACATTGATTTTTGAAACACCAAGAGAAATTGCTTTCTTAATCATATCTGCGGGGATACCTGTACCACCGTGAAGAACAAGAGGCATTGTGCCTGTTTTTTCCTGAACTGCTGCAAGAGTTTCAAATGAAAGACCTGCCCAGTTTTCAGGATATTTACCGTGAATATTACCGATACCGGCTGCAAGCATTGTAACGCCAAGGTCAGCAATCATTTTGCATTCATCCGGGTCAGCACATTCACCTGCACCAACAACGCCGTCTTCTTCGCCACCGATTGAACCAACTTCTGCTTCAATTGAAAGACCTTTTTCTTCACAAATTGCAACTAATTCCTTTGTCTTTTCGATATTTTCATCGATTGGATAGTGAGAACCGTCGAACATAATTGAACTAAAGCCTGCTTCGATACAAGCCTTTGCACCTTCGTATGAACCATGGTCAAGATGAAGAGCAACAGGAACTGTAATATTAAGTCCTTCAAGCATACCCTCAACCATACCTACAACTGTTTTGTAGCCACACATATATTTGCCTGCGCCCTCAGATACACCAAGGATAACAGGAGAATTCATCTCTTGTGCAGTGAGAAGAATTGATTTAGTCCACTCAAGGTTATTGATATTGAATTGACCTACTGCGTAATGACCTGCTTTTGCTTTTGTAAGCATTTCTTTTGCATTTACTAATGGCATAATTAAATACACTCCTTTAAAAAATTCCATGGTTATTATATATCACCTCTACCCAAATGTCAACAAATTAACAAAATTAAAGAAGATGAATAATATGAATATGAGGTGATAAAATGAAAAAGTATTTTTCGAGCATTCTTTGCAGTAAGGGTTACTGCTGTGCATACAATACAATCTACAAAAAAGACCCGTCAGCAAGTGTTTACATAGCAACGAGCGGTGACGATTTTGAACGCGCCACATTCTTTTCACGGCTTCAAAGAAATCTTCGCGGTTATAATATTACACTTTTTAATCCCTTTTATGACGAAACTGCTGACGGAATTTACATAGAGAACTTGAATACATATATTTTATCTGACGGAGGCTACAACAGAATTCAACCAATTTTACCGCAGATTTGGGAAAAGCATTATTCTGTGATAGATGAAAAAAACTATCCTCTTGATTTGCGAAGCGAAGTATTACTCCTCAAGGCAAAAGAGAATAATCATTATAAAAAGGCTTGTGAAATTTTGAAAAACGCCTCTCAAGTGAGAGAAAAAATTCATAGCGAGGTATCACAGTATTTAAATGACGATAAGCTTATAAATTATATAAACCGATTTTGCTCACGGTTTCTTCGTGAGGCACGGGGTAAGGGCGCGGGCAAGGTGCGACTTTTAAGCTCGGTTACACCCCTTGGAATTCACACTCACTATGATACATTATTTGAACACACCGAAAAAACCATTGAATTCAATGATAAATCGGGATTTGCAGGGTCAGTTTTTTTAGGAGTTTTAAAGGATTACGCCTTGCGGGAAAAAATCCCCGTAATAATGAGTCCTGCGTATTTTTCAGGGGATATTCCGCAGTTTTTGATTTTCCCCACCATTGATTTAAGCGTTGCGGTAACTGACGAAAACCACAAGCTACCCTTTGAGCCCGCCGAAAAGGTCACCGCCAACCGATTTTTGAACGATGAAAATGTGCTTTCAAGCGAAAAAATTCAAGCTCTGATTTCCGTTGAAAACAAATTATTTGAGAATGCGGTTTTGTCTGTTTATGAGGGTCGCGACTGCAGATTTAAATACAATGATTTGACAAAAGGATTTGGAAATGCGGATATAGCAAAAGAGAATGCAGA
>CAZTLU010000129.1:0-2099 GCA_964614605.1 uncultured Eubacteriales bacterium | reverse complement strand
CATTGATAAGAGTACCTGTTGTTTCAACACCGGCGTCGCCAACAACTACCTCAAGATAATCGTCGCCGTATGCTGTTGTGATGAAGTCAGCGATTGCACCGTCATTTTCAAATTCGTCGTTCCAACCAAGTGTATCGAAGCCGTAGATTGTGCCGTTATAGTCGCCGCAGTTTACTGTGTCAATTACAGCTTTGTAAGGTGCATCGTCTTTAAGTGCAATTGTATTTGCTCCGTCACTTATATTTATAACCGTTGGAGCATTTGAAACATCAATTTCCTCGACATTTTCGGGGATTGTATTTATAACATTTCCGTCGGGCTGGGCGCCGAAATAGAGCATACCTTGAATATTGTCATCCGTCTTTGCAGATTCAGTTACAATTTTAATTATGGCTTCGCCATTCACATTTGTCTTTGCAGTAACCTTAAAGGTGAGCACTACGGCATCTGTAAGCATTGCATCAACCTCTGTGCCTGTTCCCGCAATATAGTTCACAAGCACAAAACCGAACTTTTCACTGTTGATGCCCGTATTTGCATAGATTTTTGATGCGTCAACGGCGGTTAAATCAGTTGTAACAGCTTTATTGGTATAGCTTGTAAGAGTTGCCGTTCCGTCGCTGACCTCTACAAGAGTTTTATCATAAAAAACAGGAATTGACAGTGTACCAACCGCGTAATTTGTTGTGGCTTTAACAGTAACAGTTGCACTTTCACCTGATTTAAGCTCTGTTTTGTCAACAGACACGGTAATTGTTGTGTCGCGGGAGTTATCTTCTGCATTAGAAATAAGCATAACCGTGCCAATGCTTGCGATAAGCACAAGAACCAAAACTATACTTATTATTTTCTTGCTTTTTTTCATATATATTCGCTCCAACTGAATGTGATTATATCCGTCTTTATTTTATCACCCTTGACTATGTGTTGTCAATATTCTGTTGGAGTACTGACACAAATGTGGATTTATTATGTGTCATTCTGAGTCACTTTTTGTCATTCTGAGTCACCTTTTTTTGTGTCATTCTGAGCGAAGCGAAGAATCTCATTGGTTAATTACACACTTTGGAACAGATTCTTCGCTTCGCTCAGAATGACCCGTTATTTGTATAATTGCGTCGCAGACCCTATGCTTTGCATTTTGCATTTCTACAAACTTGAATTTGTCGAACTCTTTTCAATTTGATGTATTACTAAAATCGACCATCAAACAATGTAGGGTCGCTTCACGAAGCGACCGTTCTAAATTTTCTGATAATCTAATTCGGGCGATTCGTGAATCGCCCCTACTGATTTTGTGTGTCATTCTGAGCGAAGCGAAGAATCTCTATCAAAGTAAATAATAAACTCAACAGAGATTCTTTGTCGCTACGCTCCTCGGAATGACAAAACAACAAAACCCCCCGAGGAGTCCTCCTCGGGGGGAAAAGATTATTCTTTATTTATCACTTTTCAGTGTGTGATTAGTTCCACCAACCAGAACCGTCGCCGCCGTTAGGATCCTTATCACCCATTGAAAGTGTGATTACATCTTCGATTTCATAAATTGTTACATCGAAATCAGGTGTTACATATTTCATTGCTGTATAAGCTCCTTTCAAATTTTTATATAAGTTTTTCATAATAATTCTTCAGTTAATCCTTTGCAATTATGCAGGGAATGCCTGTGAATAATAAGTGTTATATAAATCATCGAAAGTGCTTGTCTTAACATCTGAATATGCATATGCTGTTTCGCCGTTTGCGTCTGTGTAAACTACATAAGCCATAGCTGAAAGAGCTGTTGAAACATCAGCATCTGCAATGTTGTTTACAAGACAAGAGATTACATATGTCTTACCCTGATATGCAGTTGAAACGTAAACGTTACGAACCTGTGAGTAGATTG
This sequence comes from uncultured Eubacteriales bacterium, assembly GCA_964614605.1. Lineage (GTDB taxonomy): Bacteria > Bacillota > Clostridia > Oscillospirales > Acutalibacteraceae > Fimenecus. Next base: position 211 of record CAZTLU010000129.1, on the reverse strand, counting down.
CGTCTCCTCCGCCCTCAACCTGTGCCTTAGCTGCGGCTAAATCGATATCAGCACCCTTGTTGAAGATAAATCCAACATCAGTAACCTTGTCATAATCTGTACCGATTACTTCATCGAAGTTGTCGATAGTAGCAAGCATTCTGTAGTCGAATGTGCCTTTATAATTGTTAGCATTTGCGCCTGAACCACCAACAAGATCGAATCTAATCTG
>CAZTLU010000128.1:0-2110 GCA_964614605.1 uncultured Eubacteriales bacterium | reverse complement strand
AATAAATATAGGTTGTGGAATAAAAGCTTCTTGCGGTTTCCCAGAAAAAGCTTATGCCGAAATACTGTCTGAAAGAACGGCTCTTGAAAACGAGAATATACTCATTAAGTGCCGCTTTTAAATCCAACGGCTCGTTTTTCATATCCAAGGAGCCGGGCTCCTTAACCAGCTTGAATGTACCGTAAATTGCCACGGAATACATACACGCAAGAATTATACCCGTAATAAAGAAAGGTGTTTTTGCATCCCTTGTAAGCCCGTCGGAGAACCCAAAAACAGAAAGCATTATAAGCAAAATGATATATGAGGGAATCATTCCCACCGAGTTGAAAATGTAGCTTACAGAGGTGTACTGTGTACGCTTATTATATTCGGGTGCAAGTTCGGGAAGCATTGCAGTATGAGGTACTGCAATAATAGTATAAGCGGTTTTGTAAAGCACATAAGCGAATACGAAATACGCAACTGTCATATATGGGTGGTTTTCGCCGTCAAGCCCAAAGGAATTCCAGAGCATTATATATGACACGAATACAAAGGGAATACCCCATTTGAGATATGCACGGTGTCTGCCGTATTTTGAACGGGTACGGTCGGTGATAATTCCCATAATCGGGTCATTTATACCGTCCCAGACAACTGCCACCATTGTGACAAAGCCTGCGAATTCAATATCGAGCCCTACAACGCGGGTCAAAAATATGCTGAAATACATACTGATTATGTATCCGCCGCCACCTGTGAAAATATTTGTAAAGCAATAATAAACCATGGGCAGAACTGTATCAAAGAACTTGCCTTCAATTCCTATCGCTTTTTTAAACTTTTCTCCCATAAAAAACAACTCACTTATAATAATCAACGGCGGAAACCCCTCTGTCAACTTCGTTGACAGCTCACCTTTCAGGGGAGCCGAGAGTCACCGCCACACTTATAATTATTTTAATCTTCTACCATTATTGTAACGGCGTGCTCTTTTGTTGTTATCTCAACATATTTGTGCATTCCGCCGTTTTCACCGTCGAGGGTCCAATCGACCTCTTCGTCAAAGTAAAATTTAAAGCTTTTTCCTCTTTTAACCACAAGATATTCATTTTGGAGAACATCTTTTGTCACAAACATTGATTTGACAATCGACGCTAATTGTGCAGGATTTTTCGGCATACGGATAAGTGCCAATTCGTGAAGTCCGTCGTCAAACTTAACCCCTGCCTTTGTAAGCACCGGAAAGCCTGCGATTGAATAAGAGTTTGACACTCCGCCGTAGAAGAAATTGCCCTCGAAAACCTCGCCGTCGTCACATTCAACACGCGCCTTATAGCCCTTGAGCTTGGGAACTTCTTTAAAGGTTTCCCAATAATAAGCTCCCCTGCCGATTTTGTTTTTAAGTGACTGCTTTGCCTTGTAAGAAACATCGCAGAAATTACCGAAGCAAGAAACATAAATAAACTGCTCTTTGCCGTTGAAATCACCAATATCAACGGGCATTTCGTCACCGTTGATTATAGCATCAACCGCTTTTAAGGCATCTGTGGGGATATTCACCGAATGTGCAAAATCATTTGTTGTACCAAGTGGAATATAACCGATTTTCACATCGAAATCCTTTTCAATTACTCCGCAGATTGTTTCTTTAAGAGTTCCGTCACCGCCCACACAGACAATATAATCCTTGCCCTTGCCATACTGCAAGGTTACGGCGGTGGCGTTTTTATCGATTTCGGTATAACGGGTTTCAACCTCAAAATCTGCCTCTTCAAACTTTTTTGTAATCTGAGGAAGATAATCTGTTGCACGGCGCTTACCTGCGGTGGGGTTTACGATAAGCAAAAGCTTTTTCATTTTCATAATTTTCATAGCCTTTCCGACTACAAACAGTATTGGAAAACACACCTTTCTTGTTGTAGCCGGATAAGGCGTGTAATGGAAATTTCGTCCATCTCAAAATTTTGCCTTGGCAAATTTTGAGGGACATACAATTGTTTTAGCGTGATTTTTCACGCTAAAACTCCAATTTTTCGTTAATATAAGAAACAAGCTCGTCAATGGGCATTCTTACCTGCTCCATAGTGTCGCGGTCACGAACTGTTACGCAGTTATCTGCAGGTGT
>CAZTLU010000127.1:0-2236 GCA_964614605.1 uncultured Eubacteriales bacterium | reverse complement strand
CGGTCAGGACGGCGGCAACGACTATTTCCGTGGCTTTGCTTGCTATTACAAAGAGCTTGACAATGAAGAAATCCCCGCAGCCGACAAATATTACCTTGAAATCAACGGCGCAAATGCGTCTGCCGATGTTTATATGAACGGCGTAAAGCTTGCTCACCACGATGGCGGTTATTCGACATGGAGAGTTGATATTACCGAAGAATACGCAAAGGGCAATCAGCTTGCAATCGTTGTTGAGAATACAGTAAATGAGGTTGTTTACCCCCAGACTGCTGACTTCACATTCTACGGCGGTATTTACAGAAATGTAAACATTATCGCAGTAAATGAGTCACACTTTGACCTTGAATACTACGGAGCACCCGGCATTATGGTTACACCCATAATTGACGGTTCCGATGCAAAGGTTGAGGTTGAAGTATTCGTTACAAACAAAAAAGACGGTCAGATGCTCAACTACGCTCTCAAGGATAAAGCAGGTCATGTTGTGGCTGCAGTTAAATCTGCTGACACAAAGGTAGAAATGGAAATCAAAGATGTTGTGCTCTGGCACGGCAGAAAGAACCCATATCTTTACACCGCAGAGGTTGAGCTTTGCGACGGTGAAGAGGTTCTTGACAATGTAAGCACTCGTTTCGGTTGCCGTACATTCAAGATTGACCCCGAAAATGGTTTCATTCTTAACGGTGAGGAATATCCTCTTCGCGGTGTATCTCGTCATCAGGACAGATGGGGACTTGGTAACGCACTTCTTCCCGAGCATCACAAGGAAGATATGGAATACATCTATGAAATGGGCGCAACAACAATCCGTCTTGCTCACTATCAGCATGACCAATATTTCTATGACCTCTGCGATGAGTACGGTATGGTAATCTGGGCAGAAATTCCCTATATTTCAAGACATATGCCCACAGGCCGTGAAAATACAATTTCACAGATGAAAGAACTCGTTTGTCAGAATTACAACCACCCCTCAATCGTTGTTTGGGGACTTTCAAATGAGATTTCAATGAACGGTACAACATCTGACGACCTTCTTGAAAACCACCATATCCTTAACGATATGGTTCACGAGATGGACAAAACAAGACTTACAACCATTGCGGCAGTTTCAATGTGCTCAATCGACGACCCATACATTCAGATTCCCGATGTTGTTTCATATAACCACTACTTCGGTTGGTACGGCGGCGACACGTCAATGAACGGACCTTGGTTTGATAACTTCCACGCAAAGTATCCCAATATCCCGATTGGTGTCAGCGAATACGGCTGTGAGGCTCTCAATTGGCATACATCAAAGCCAATGCAGGGCGACTACACAGAAGAGTATCAGGCATATTACCACGAAGAACTCATTAAACAGTTGTTCACAAGAAAATACATTTGGGCAACTCATGTATGGAATATGTATGATTTCGGCGCTGATGCTCGTGCAGAGGGCGGCGAAAACGGTCAGAACCATAAGGGCCTTATGACATTTGACCGTAAGTACAAGAAGGATAGCTTCTATGCATACAAAGCATGGCTTTCAGACGACCCGTTCGTACATATCTGCGGTAAGCGTTATGTTGACCGCGTTGAAGACTTGACAAAGGTTACTGTTTATTCAAATCTCCCCGAGGTTGAGCTTTTCGTAAACGGTAAGAGCCTTGGTAAGCAGGCAAGTGCAGAGCACTTCTTCTACTTTGAAGTCCCCAACGCCGGCATTTCAGAGCTTGTAGCAGTTGCAGGCGATTATAAGGATGAAAGTGTTATCCGTAAGGTTGAAAAGTTCAATGAGGATTACAGACTCAAAGAAAAGGGTGCCGTTCTCAACTGGTTCGACATCACAGAGGTTGACGGTTATTTCTCGCTTAACGATAAGCTTGCTGATATTATGAAGGCTCCCGAGGGCCAGGCCCTCTTCGGCCAGATGTTCGGCGCAATGATGGGCGGCGGTAAAGACGCAACAATGGGCTTTGATATTGACCCCACCGCTATGATGGAAATGATGGGCAGCTTCACAGTTATCCGTCTTACAAGCCTTATGGGTGCGGCGAATGTTCAGTTCACAAAGGAACAGCTTCTCGGACTTAACGCACAGCTTAACAAAATTAAGAAGCCTGAATGAAATTGATTCTTTTTCCGTTATGCTTCGTTGCTCTCAACTCGCAGTATCTGTATACAGCTTCGTTTCGGCAACATTGCCTAACGAAAAAATAGTTCAATTTTAGATGATTTTGATTATTTT
>CAZTLU010000126.1:0-2244 GCA_964614605.1 uncultured Eubacteriales bacterium | reverse complement strand
TCTGGCAAAAACGATACAACGACCACATAATTCGCAATCAGACTGATTTTGAATATCATTGGAACTACATTGAATACAATGCGTTGAAGGAATATGAATAATATATTTTAAAACGGGTCGTGGATGACGGCCCTACGAAAAGGGTGTGAGAAAATGGTCTGGTTTTACAAATTGGTTGCGGTGATACTTTCACTGTTTATTTACTCCCCTGCGGGTGAAATTGCAACATATACCACTTTGAATGGTGAGGCTGAACTGGTTTTCACTGTGCTTTCCGATGTGCACCTTGAGGGCAATAATGAAGACCGCTTTGAGCTTTTCGGCGAGGGTATCCGCGATATTAACTCCGCAGAGCAGAAAAGTGACGCGCTCATATTCCTCGGTGACAACACAATGAACGGTCAGGTTATTGAATCAAGCGCACTTTTCGGAATGCTCAAGGAGTACAACGAAATCGAAAACATTCTTATGGTAGCGGGCAATCATGAGCTTTGCCCAAGTGATTACAATGTGGGTGAATACGAGGATTTACGTGACCGTTTTTTGAGATATTACAACGCATTTACTGATATTGAAACCGAAACTCTTTACCATAGCGTCACAATAAACGGCTACCATTTTATAATTCTCGGCTCGGAAGCTGACGCGGGACTTGAACAGGAAATCTCTGACGAGCAATTTGAGTGGCTTGAAAACGAGCTTAAATCCGCTGAAGAAAGCGAAAATCCCGTGTTTCTTTTCAACCATTGGCCCTTAAACAATGTATGGGAAGATGTGTGGAGTGAGGGTCATATTGGTGAAGACAGCGACAGACTTTATGAGTTGCTTACCCAATATGACAACCGAATTTTCTATTTTTCGGGTCACTTGCACATGGGACTTTACGAGGATAAGCGTGAGGTTGTGACAGATGGTAATATTACATTTGTGAATGTTCCCGCCTTTGGCGCTGACAATGATGTCGGTGAAGCTGATATACAAGATAAGGGAATGGGCGTTACCGTTGAAGCCTATGAAAATGAGGTTATAATCCGCGTGCGTAACTTTGCCGAGCACAAATGGATGGATGTTGAATACGAATTTGAATTGTGAATGAATCCCTCCACCGCTGACGCGGTCCCCCTCCCTTTAACAAGGGAGGCTATACATTGACAATCAATACTAATTGTGATAAAATACTAAATCGTGCAAATAAACGAAAGGAGTGGTACGAATGCCTATTAAAATTGATAACCAGTTACCCGCAAGACATAATCTTGAATTGGAAAATATTTTCGTTATGACAGAGCAGAGAGCGGCTTTGCAGGACATTCGTCCCCTTAAAATTATCCTTTTGAACCTTATGCCCACAAAAATTGAGACCGAAACTCAAATTTTAAGGTTGTTGAGTAATTCTCCCTTGCAGGTTGAGGTTGAACTTTTGCAGGTGGCTACGCACGAGAGCAAAAACACCGCAAAAGAGCATATGCTCAAATTCTACAAGACCTTTGATGATGTCAAAGACCAGAAATTTGACGGTATGATTGTCACCGGTGCTCCCGTTGAAATGATGCCCTTTGAAGAGGTTGACTATTGGGAAGAGCTTTGCAGAATTTTTGAGTGGGCAAAGAACAATGTTTACTCTTCATTCCACATTTGTTGGGGTGCACAGGCGGCGCTTTATTACCATTACGGTATTCCAAAGTACAAATTGCCTGAAAAGATGTTCGGCATTTTCCCGCACCGTCCTCTTGATATGTATCATCCCCTGCTTCGTGGCTTCAGCGATGTTTTCTATGTGCCTCATTCACGACACACAGAAACGAAAAAAGAGGATATAGCGTTAGTTAAAGACTTGCAAATCCTCTCTTATTCAGATATTTCGGGCGTTCACCTTGTGGCTGATATGGATTGCCGTAATTTCTATTGCACGGGCCACAGCGAATATGACAGCGACACTCTCGCCCGCGAGTATTTCCGCGATTTACATAAGGGGCTCAATATCAAACTCCCCTATAACTATTTCCCCAATGATGACACACGCTTGACCCCGCCGCTTACTTGGCGCGGGGCAGGAAGCCTGTTGTTCCAGAATTGGCTCAACTACTTTGTGTATCAGAAAACACCTTATGATATAAATGATATTAAATAAAAGAATGACCGAGCAGAAATTTCTGTTCGGTCATTTTTTGTTGTATAACAAGTTTGAAAAATTGGGGTTTGTAGATTTCTTTTTTGTTGGTTCTCGGCTCCCCTGAAAGGGGA
>CAZTLU010000125.1:0-2259 GCA_964614605.1 uncultured Eubacteriales bacterium | reverse complement strand
TTATGAAAATTATAGCTTTTGATGTTGGCGGAACAGCAATTAAATTCGGTTTGGTTGACGAGAATTTTGAGGTTCTTTTTTCAGAGGAGTTCCCTACAAACACATATAAAGATACTGACAATATGGTTTTGAGAGCTATGGAAGCAAAGCTCAAGGAATATGCAGGTCAGTATGATGCTATTGGAATTTCAACGGCAGGTCAGGTTGATTTTGAAAACGGTGTTATCCATGACGGTGTAGGAAATATCCCTAATTATAACCATTCAGACCTTCGTGGTACATTTGAAAAAGAATTCAATGTTCCCGTGGCAGTAGATAATGATGTAAACAGTGCGGCAATCGGTGAAGCACATTTTGGTGCTGCTCGCGGTGAGAGCGATTTTCTCTGCCTTACTTACGGTACAGGTGTTGGCGGATGCATCTATATCAATGGTGATGTTTACCGTGGTTCAAAATATGCCGGTGGTGAGTTTGGCCATATGGCAACTCATAAAGACGGAAGACCCTGTACTTGCGGCAGAATCGGTTGCTATGAGGCTTATGCTGCTTGCCGAGTTTTCACAACATCAGTTTCAGAGCGTATGGGTAAGCCCATGAACGGCAGAGAGATTTTTGAACCTGAAAACCTTAAAAATCCTATTATTATTGAAGAAATTGATAAGTGGGAAGACGAAATTGCATTAGGACTTCGTAACCTTTGTTACATCTTTAACCCCAGCCTTATTGTTCTCGGTGGCGGAATTATGTCAGAGGATATGCTTATTAAGGATATCCGCGAAAAAGTCGATGCACAGCTTGAACCTAACTACAAGCACGTGCGAATTGAAAAAGCACAGCTTCGTAATAAAGCGGGTATGCTCGGCGCGGCATGGCTTGCAAGTGAAAGATTAAAGACTTGGAATAAGGGTGAGTAATATATGTTATTTAAGAAAAAGCCATTTCCAAAAAGATATGGATATTATAGTATCCCTATGGTTGATTTAAGCGTAATGCCCGAAAATACACCTGAAGAGCTTAAATATCTTTATAATTATTCAATTGTTGATGATAGCGCAGGATATTTAGGACATCCCGATTCCGTGCTTCTCAATAATGGTGATATTCTCACTTTCTACCCTAAAGGACACGGCAAGGGCGCGGTTATCTCAAAAATCAGTGATAACGGTGGAGTGAGCTATGATAAGGCTATCGAAAATCCGCCTGTATCTTGGGAAAAATCTCTTGAAACACCTACAGTTTACCGTTTGCAATTTACAAACGGTGAAGAAAAGCTGATTCTTGTTTCTGCAAACTCAAAATGGCCCAATATGTCAACTCCGGGCGGATTTAACAGCTCAATCTCTCTTGATGAGGGCAAAACCTGGACAGAATTCAAGCGAGTTTGGGATAATGACAGTGAAATGCCTTTAATCCCGATTGTCGCAATGGCTTCACTTACCCGTCTTAAAGAAAACGGTGAGTTTGTTGATAAATGGATGGGTATTTTCCACGACAGTAGTTTTGTGAATTATAAAACCATTCTTACATTTGACGAGAATGGTGATTATAACTGGTCAAAGCCCGAACCGTATCTTGCGCAGTATCGTGACATTGAAACTTATGCGGGTGTCTGTGAGGTTGAGTGTATCCGTTCAGAGCAGGGCAAGGGCGACGAGCTTTGCTTAATTGCCCGTTGCAACAAAAAGACCTGCACAAGTCTTTTGATTTTCTCAAATGACGAGGGCAAAACATGGTCAAGACCCGTTGAAGCACCCTTTGCCCTTAACGGTGAACGCCATAAAGCTGAATATACCGATGACGGCAGACTGTTTATTACCTTCCGTTCAATTGAACGCGACCGCAAGAGAGTAAAGAAAATGAAAAAGCTTGGCGGCGAGTTTACTTGGTATTCTGAAGGCTGGGTAGCTTGGGTAGGCACTTATGATGACCTTAAAAACGGCACTGAGGGTCAGTACAGAATTAAGATTGCTCATACATATCTGCCAAAACAGAATGAGCCATCAATCGTTGCGAATGCCGATACAGGCTATTGCGGAAATGTAGTTTTAGCAGACGGCACAATTGTAACAGCGTCTTACGGAATTTTCTCTTCTGAAGAAAAAGACAGCGGTGTTTATAAAACCGATAAGGGTAATCAAAAGAGAAAAACCTTTATTGTTTCAAAACGCATTAAGCTCAACGATGTTGAAAAGTTAATAAAATAAGAATTTGTCGGGATAAATGCAAAGTGCAAAGTATCGGGTCTGCGACGCGATTATA
>CAZTLU010000124.1:0-2431 GCA_964614605.1 uncultured Eubacteriales bacterium | reverse complement strand
GATTTTTGCGGGCCTACATTCCAATATCTGCCGAGATTGAAGCCGTTAACCCAGATATAGCCTTTCTCAAAGCCGTCAACGTGAACAAAGCAATCTGCCTTTGAGCTTGCCTTGAATGTGCCCTTAAAGAACATCGCGCCCTTGTTTTTATCCCACTTTTCAGCCTTTTTGTACTGAAGCTTATCGAGATTGTCAAGGGGAAGAGTCCATACATCATAGCCCATCTGACGCTGATTTGCAATGTAGATATCACTAAATCCTTTGCGGTCGTTCATCTTTTCACCGTAGTTTACACGACCCATTGTGTCAACAAGCACGCCGATTTTCTTTTCGCCGTCAACGGCGCCTATGAATACTGTTGAGGTATCGTTTTCGTCTTTTGTTGCCTTTTTGAAAAGTGAGCCGAGCGAGAATTTACCCCCTTGTGTATAAACCGTGCGGTCGATGAACTTCTTATACTTGTCGTCAACATAAACGAAGCCGAAATCGTGAACATTTCTCACCATAAGGGGAATGGGGTCATAGTGACCGCGGATTACGGTTTCGTAGTAAATCATACCGAAATTCTGACCAAAGTATTCCATACTCTCGGGTACGGGTACGCGGTGCTTTTCGCCGATGTTATCGAGATTTTCGAAAAGTCCTGCGGATTCAGTAAGCTCTACCGTGCCGATTGTCTGTAATTCAGGTGAGGGTGGAAGCTCTTGCATTTCCAAGCCCTGATGCTCGTGAAGTAGCTTTCTTACGGCGTGATAACCCGGAGTGTAATCGCCCCACTCGTTAAGAAGTGCACAGTAGTCATAGCTTGTGATTGTGGGCTCATAAGGCTTACCGGGGTTGTGGTTTGCACCTGCGTTAAAGCCGAAGTTTGTTCCGCCGTGGAACATATAGAAGTTGAAGCTTGCGCCGCAATCAAGGAAATCCTTAACCTCTTTAACGATTTCCTCTGCCTTTCTTGTGTGGTGAATGTCACGCCAATGGTCAAACCAACCGCACCAGAATTCGCCGCACATATTGGGGCCGTGATTTTCAAAATCCTTCATACAGTTAAAGGCGGTTTTTGCCTTTGAACCGAAATTGAGAACCTTGAAAAGATGGGGGAGTGAACCGCCTGAAATCATATTTTTCCAATTGCCGTCAGAGGTGAAAAGCTCGCAGTCTATTCCGCAATCGCGTGTCAAATCCTCAACGAATTTCAAGTATTCTTTATCGTTACCGTATGAGCCGTATTCGTTCTCAACCTGCATTGCGATAATGTTTCCGCCGTTTGTCTGTAAAAGAGGTTTTAATCTGCCAAGTAATTCGCGGTAGTAGCGCTCAATACAGGTAAGAAAATCGGGGTACATACAACGGATTTGCATATTTTTGTCTTTTAAAAGCCAAGCAGGAAGTCCGCCGAAATCCCATTCAGCACAGATGTATGGACCGGGACGGACTATACAATAAAGACCAACCTTTTGAGCAGTTTTTACGAAGCGCTCAATGTCGAGAATTCCCTCAAAATTGAATTCGCCGGGGCGTGGCTCGTGCAAATTCCAGCAGGTGTAGGTTTCAACCGTATTAAAGCCTGCAAGCTTTAATTTTGTAAGACGGTCCTCCCAATATTCAGGGAAGGTGCGGAAATAGTGCATTGCACCCGAATAAATTTTAAAGGGTTTGCCGTCCATATAAAATTCTTTGTTTTTGATTTCAAACATATGTAAGCTCTCCTTTCGGGGAAATATTTAATAAACCTCTAATGTGTTGGCGTATTCCTGAAGAATGTCGGTAATCAAATACTCATTTTCATCGAAAATCTTGTCACATTCAAGAATTTTGCCTTCAGTTTCTTCGTTTTCTTCATTCACAAGAATTACATAATGTGAATAAGCGGTATTTAAGTTTTCACGAAGAATTTCGGGCAATTCGTTGCCTATTTTCTCAACTGCTTTTTCAACTTTACCGCAATATGCAATGTTTATGAAAAATCTTGTATGACCGCCTTTTTTGATTTCTTCGTAGTAGGTCATCAATGTGTTATAGGGCTCGGGCACTTCTTCAAGTCGCCATTTTTTCCATAAAAAATTTATATGCTTTTGTTCCTCGGTGAGAGGTTCTTTCTTTTTGAAAATGTTAAAAAGTCCCATAATTATCCTCATTCTTCTTTCTGGAATATAAGTGATATTGTTGACAATTCACCGTTTCCGCGGGTTTCAAGGGGGAGATATCCGCAATACTCCCAACCGTTTTTGATGTATTCTTCAACCGTTTCTTCTGCATTGCTAAAATAGTTACAGGTGCCCTTGCCGAAGCCGTAACCGCTGAATTCTGATGAAATTCTTACAAACTCAATTTTTTTCATAGTCATTTCCTTTCAATCAAACATACACATTCGTCTGTAATTCGTTTAGGTGGGATATCCACTACGGGAATTCGACATATTTGGAATTTG
>CAZTLU010000123.1:0-2457 GCA_964614605.1 uncultured Eubacteriales bacterium | reverse complement strand
TAATAGATTTATCCAAATATTTCTTCTTCAACTTTTGCACATAAATAATGATATATCGCCAGATGATATTCCTGAATTTTATATGTTTCTGTGGCGGGCACACAAATTGAAACAGTTGCCAAATCTTTAAGCACACCGCCGTCTTTGCCAGTTAACACAACTGAAATTAAATTCAAATCATCAGCAAGTCTTATGGCGTTCACCACATTTTTTGAATTGCCCGATGTGGATATTCCGATAACCACATCATCGTCTTTTGCATATCCGTAAACCTGCTGGGCAAAAATCATATCTGCATCTATATCATTTGCAATTGCGGTCATAAGCCCCGTTTGGCTATTGAGAGATATTGCAGGCAATGCACCCTGCAATTTTTCTCGCAAATCGAGTGGAATTCTGTCATCTGTCACCTTACGAGGTGATTTGAAACCTTTCATCAATTCGCCCACTATATGCTCGGCATCACAAGCACTGCCTCCATTACCGCACACGAGAATTTTATTACCGTGCTTAAAAGCATCTGTCAAAATTGCCTGAGCTTGTCCTATTTCCCACGCACATTCATTTAATTCGGGATAACGCTTAAATAAATCACTCATTTTATTCACCTTTGAAAAGTTCTAAAAATTCTTTATCGCAAAAATCTTTTATAATTATATTCGTACCTAATTTTTTATGCAAACTCCGTTGGAATTCCGCGTTTTCGGGAAGTCGGCTCACAACAAATGCACTCATTTGCACGCCCGCCTGAATTTCAGCTCTGCCGTCACCCACAACAAGAACATTTTCACCCTTGATATTGAGGTCTTTAAGTAATTTTTGCATTACCATATCTTTGGGCATTTTTTCTGTCCATGTTGAGCCGATAATGTCTTCAACAAGCTTTCCCTCGCCGATTTCATAGCCGAGCACCTCGACCTCTTGGTGCATTCCCATGCCTTTTTGAACAACTGCGCCTGTCACAAAAAAATTCTTTACGCCGTTGTCCTTTAAGAATTGCAAAAACTCCATTGACCCTGCAATTCTGAACTCTTCGGGATTTATCATAGCTTTCGCAAGATTTTTATCTCTGCAATATCCGTTGAGCACCGCTTCATAAAGCTTAAAAAGTCGGGGTGTCTGTTCTTTAAGCATTGCGCTCATTTCGTCAGTCTCGGGCAAATCGTCATAATATTCAATGCCGTTATTTATACAGTCAATGATTTGCGAATTGGTTTGCATATCACAATTAACCGTGATATTTCCCTCTTGAACTGCTCGGCGGATTGCCCACTCCATTTGGGTAAGTGCCGAAAGCCCTGCAGATTCAATACAAAACCTATCAGTTTCGGGCAATTCTTTTGTTCCCGCAAGAGAAATCAATCTTTTTACATTTTCTACACTGTCGAAATTTTCCGGTAATCCGTTTTCAATAACATCATAAAGGCAAATGCTCATCACGGGCGGCCAATCACGAATGAGCGAATGTGTGCCGTCAATATCATGAAAAGCGTATGTGATTTTATGTGTTTCACCAATTTTCAGCATAAGCTCACCTCATTTTGCATTATGCGTTTTGCACTTTGCATTTAATTCATTCCACCATTAACGGCTAAATCTTGTCCCGTAATAAAATCCGCATCGCTTGATGCTAAAAATGCCACCGCACCTGCAACATCTTCAGGTGTACCTATTCTGTTCAATGGTGTTTCATTTTTCAGTTCATTCATTGTATCCTCATCAAAATGCGAGGTCATATCAGTTAAAATTACTCCCGGTGACACGCAATTAACGGTTATTCCCGAAAGCCCAACTTCTTTTGCGAGAGCCTTTGTCATACCGATTACTCCCGCCTTTGCCGCTGAATAATGCACCTCACAGGAGCCTCCGATTTCGCCCCAGATTGACGAAATATTGATAATCTTCCCACTCTTTCTGTGTATCATATAGGGCAACACCGCACGGCAACAATAAAATGCACCACTCAAATTTGTTTCGACCATTCTTTGCCACATTTCGTCAGTAATATCTGTGAAAAGTGATTGCTCGGCAATGCCTGCATTATTTACAAGCAACGAAATTTCACCGAAATTCTTTTCGATGTGGGTAAAGGTTGAATTCACCGCCACGCTATCAGTAATATCCAATTTATATGCTCGGCAATTTTCGCCCAATTCAGCACAGAGCTTATTTGCCTGCTCTTCTGAATTATTATAGCAAAGTGCAACCTTGTAGCCGTCGTGCACAAGTCTTTTTGCTATTACGGCACCAATACCCTTGGCGCCCCCCGTAACAATGGCAGTTTTCATATTTCTACCTCCGAAATATTTCTGTTCATATTCTATCACATATATTTTCAAATTGCACTAAAAACACTTGAAAAAGTTTGCGGAATATCATATAATATCACTTGCAAATTAAATATGCTGGAATAGCTCAGTTGGTAGAGCAGCTCATTCGTAATGAGCAGGTCGCGTG
>CAZTLU010000122.1:0-2774 GCA_964614605.1 uncultured Eubacteriales bacterium | reverse complement strand
AAGCAAAACAAATACGATTGTGATTATCGCCTTTAAGGGCGCCATATGGGTCACAGCTTCTGCAAAATATACATCTATAGGAGCCGAAAGCTTTATAGGAAAGAACAGAAAGCTTAACGCTAACCACGAAACTGCCGCAGTGCCTATGCCAATCAGAATTTGGGTTGATTTCTTTACCATAGCATTCACCCTGCAGTTTTAATTCTGCCGATTTCTTCGTTTGTTGTCAGGTCATAGGCTACAACATATGTGTCATCATCAATATTGAGATTATACTCATTAACAATAACATAGAAGGTGTTGCCTACATATGTGGCACCCATTATTCGCGAGTCTATTCCTGCCACATCATAGCGTGCAACCTCACAAAGCTCATTGCCTGTCAGCCTGTATCGGATATAGCATATATAGCTCTCGTCTCTTACATATGGTGAGCCCGAATCCACATATTTGAGAACATGGAAAGGCACCATGAATTCATTTTCAGATAGCTTTATATAAAGCTTATGATTATCGGCAACTGACGGATAACAGTTTGCCGTGCCGTTGGATACAGGAAGAACAGAGCTCTCAACAGGCTCATACGGATTTGTCACATCAAAAAGAGATACCTTACAGTCACCGTTCGTTCCCGATTCAGTTCCGTCATAGCCCACACCGATAAGAAGGCCGTCGGCAATAGGATGAAGATATTCAGAAAATCCGGGAATTTTAAGCTCGCCCTTAACTGTTGGATTTTCAGGGTCGCTCAAATCTATTACGAACAATGGGTCTGTCTGACGGAAGGTTACAACATAAGCCATATTGCCTACAAAACGCACGGACTGAATAGTTTCGCCCTTTGCCAAATCCTCAACCGAGCCCACTATCTGCATATTATTGTTGAGAATATATAGATTATTCACCCTGCTGTCAAGTGATGACGAAACCATATCGCCCAGAATTGTGGTCTTATTGACAGTTGTTGCAATGCGGAAATACTCGCCGTCATAGCTCATTGAGAATTGGTCGTTAATATAGCCGTCAACCTTACCCATGCACTTGTAGTCAACACCTGTATCGGTGTATTCAAAGCGATAAATTTTTGTGAGTTCTTCGTCGCCGTATAAGGTTTCACTGATAAACAAACCCTTTGCAGAGGCGTAAAGCTCGCCACAATTACCTAAAACTGCCTCGCAGTAGGGCTCTGTGTCATTCTGCACATCAAGAGTAGTGATAACCGCATAACTTGTTGAAGAACTATCCTCTACAATTGAAATACAGTCTGCTTCAACCTTTTCGCACACACCGTTGATTTCAGTTTCGGGAATACACTTGTCGCGGTAATCCTCGGCAGTAATGTCTACATAATAAGCACTTATGCAATAAAGCTTTGTGCCAATCATTCGGGAATTATCATATTCACCCTGCTGTGAATATTCTGTCACAAGGGCGGGAGCGGTGCGGTCAGAAATATCATAGACCTTGACAAAGGCATTACGAACCGCATACGCATAGTCATAAATCGTTATCGTTTCTGTTCCGTCGGAGTAGGTCTTTTTTTCTACATTATCAGGATAAACTGACCCAAGAACTACAAGTCGGGTACCCGATATATATATTTCACTTATAGTTTCTCTGCCGTCCAGTTCAATCTGTGCGGCGATTTTCATTTCTTCGCCTGTAACATCAACGATTGAAACGGTCTTTTCATCGGCATTTGCGATATAAAGATAATTACCGTCGGTTTTGATTATATCGCCCTCGTCAACGCCTGATTCCTGTGTGTTTGTTGTACCGTAATTTTTTTGTTCAGTTGTTTCTTCGTCAATTGTGGCATCACTGTATTCTGTAGAGGGCATTGAAACCGAACTGTTAGCGCTACCATTAGTGCCCGTATCGGCTGCACCGTCGTCAGTACTCTCGCCCCACATTTCCTCTTCAGAAGCTTCAGGCAATGCCATATCTTCGTCAACACCAAAACCGAAAATATCTTGTACGTAATTGTACACATCATTTCTTTCGTATTCTTTTCTCAAATCGTCAAACTTATCGTAAATCTTATCATAGGACTCATAACGCACAACCTCGGTTTTGTCGCTTATATTTTCTTCAGTTTTAAGCTTGTCGCCAAGTCCTGTACCGAAATAAATACCCAAAAGTCCAACCACCAACGCCAATGATGCGGCAATGGGAACAAGTCTTTTCGCTGTGTTCTTTTTCTTTGGGATTTCTATAATTTTTTCTTCTTGAACATTTTCCAACTGCCCAAGAATATTATCCTTTGAAAGATTTTCGGGAAGCTTTACATTTAATTTTTTGTTAAGTGCTTTTTCTGTTCTTTTGCTCATAATTCCAGCTCCTCTCTCATTTTGCTCAAGGCTCTTTTTCGCTTTGTGCGCACCGTGGCGGCGGGAAGCCCCAGCATTTCACCGATTTCGCGGGATTTAAACCCTGCAACAACGGACATCATCAGTATTTCGCGTGAAGTGTCGTCTAATTTTCCAAGTGCCTCACGCACGGGAATTGAAAATTCAATTTCGCTGTCAGTATAGCCTGTATCCACGAATTCCACGGTATAACATTTTGCAGTTACCTTCTTTTTACAGGTATTTGAAAGAGATAAAAACAGATATGATTTGAATTTTTCGGGATTTTTAAGAGAAGGTATGCTTTTAAAAACCGACAAAGCGGTTTCCTGAACTGCATCCTGTGCATCGTGGGTATTTTTGCATATACTTAAGGCAAAGCGGTACATATCTACAGAATATTCTTCATAAAGAGTACCGAAAGCA
>CAZTLU010000121.1:0-2808 GCA_964614605.1 uncultured Eubacteriales bacterium | reverse complement strand
TATAAAAACTATTGACATTTAGTTTTGTTTTTGGTATTCTAAATATGTTGGGTGTCTGTAGGATACTTATTTTTTATACAAAGAAAGGGACTGTAAAAACAGTCTAAAAGAATCCGAGATTCGTGAAAAACGAGTCTCGGATAATTTTTTTGTATGGAATTTTTGTAATGTGGAAAAATCTTTTCATTCGAGATACACTAGCATAACCGACGAAGTTTTTCGTCAGTTGTGTGGAATTTTTTTAGTTTTTATTATGCAAGGGGCTTGCCGTCAGCATCGTCAATCTTGCCCATGAGAATCATAATGAATTCAACAAACGCCCAGATACCGACTGCTCCTGTGAAAACAAAGCCAATGCCGATTGCAGCTGTTGCCCAACCTACAATATAGAGAACAAGCTGAATAATAGCCTTTTTCTTATGTCCAAGATAGAAGTTGTGAATACCAAGAGCACCAAGGAAGAATGCAAGCAATGCTGCAACAATCTTTTTCTTGTCGCTTACAACTGGTGCAGTCTCAGCTGCTACTCCACAATTTACGCAAACAGCAGCATTATCTGCTATTTCGTTACCGCAATTTTTACAAAACATACCAATAACTCCTCTCATAAATATATTTAAGTATGTTAACTTGCAAAATAATAATATCATATAATTTTTTCCCATGCAATACTTTGATGATATAAAATAACATTTTTCTACTTTTTTTAATTTTACTATTGACAATTTAAAAAATGGTATTATAATAAAAACATACTTTAACGCATAAAAGCTTTAAAGAGATAAAATTTGGAGATGAATTATTATGAAAATGGCAAAGAAAATTTTAGCAGTGCTTTTGGCTCTCACACTTATCTGTGGTACCTTCGCAGCTTGCGGCGGTAACGAAAACAAAGATGATGACGGCAAATATAAAATCGGCGTAGTTCAGCTTCTTCCTCATGAGGCTCTTGATAAGGCAACTCAGGGCTTTAAGGATGCTCTTACCGAAAAGCTCGGTGAAGAGAATGTTGAATTCGATGTTCAGTACGGCGGCGGCGAAAAAACAAACTGCACAACTATCGTTTCAAAGTTTATTTCTGACGAAGTTGATTTGATTATGGCTAACGCTACTGACGCTCTTGCAGCAGCTGCTGAAGGAACGGATACTATCCCGATTGTTGCAACTTCTATCACAGACTACGCAACAGCACTCGGCATGGAAAACTGGGCAGGAAAAACAGGCTTTAACGTTACAGGTACTTCTGACCTTGCCCCCCTTGACCAGCAGGCAGCTATGATTAAAGATCTTGTTCCCACTGCAGAAAAAGTTGGTATTCTCTATTGCTCAAGCGAGTCAAACTCAAAATATCAGTCAGACAAAATCACAGAGTACCTTATCGCATTAGGCTACAAAGCTGAAAACATTAAAGCTTACACATTCACAGATACAAACGACATCACAGCAGTTACACAGAACGCCGTTGCTGAAAGCGATGTTATCTACATACCCACAGATAACAAAGCTGCTGACAATACAGAAGCAATAAACAATGTGGCAGAGCCCGCAGGCGTTCCGATTATTGCCGGCGAAGCTGGTATTTGCTCAGGTTGCGGTATTGCATCATTCTCAATCGAATATTACGATATCGGCTACCGTGCAGGTGAAATGGCTTATGAAATCCTTGTTAACGGAAAAGACCCCGGAACAATGGAAATTGAATATGCGCCGGAGTTAACAAAGCTTTATGTTCCTGCCCGTGCACAAAAACTTAACATTGCAATCCCCGAGGATTATACTGCAATGGAGTAATTTAAGTTTTTTAAAAACTGAATTATAAAATTTAATCTAAAAAGCGGTAAGTAACCTTATCGCTTTTTAGTGTTGTTAGGAGCAATCAAATGTTACAGTTTTTTCAATCACTCCCCTCACCCATTGCACAGGGAATTATATGGGGTATTATGGCAATCGGTGTTTATATCACCTTCAGAATTCTTGATATTGCCGACCTGACCGTTGACGGTACACTCGGTGTAGGCGGAGCGGTACTTGTTGTTCTCACCACGAGTGGCGTAAACATCTGGATAGCCTTGGGCGCGGCATTCCTTTCAGGTTGTCTTGCGGGTCTTGTTACAGGTATTCTTCATACCAAATTTGGCATTCCTGCAATTCTGTCAGGTATTCTCACACAGCTTGCCCTTTACTCTATAACTCTTCGTATCATGGGTGGCAGAGCAAATACACCAATCAGTTGGCGAAATTTTGACCTTATTGTTTCTTCGCTGACTACGTATCTGCCCAAAACAATAATTGTAGGCGTTATTTTTGTTGGTATTATTATCGGCTTGCTTTATTGGTTCTTCGGCACAGAGCTTGGTCGCGGATTACGTGCAACAGGTTGTAATCCTGCAATGGCAAAGGCAAACGGCATCAACATTGACACACAAAAAATTATCGGTCTTATTCTTTCAAACGGTCTTGTGGCAGTTTCGGGTGGCTTGCTTGCGCAGTTTTCAGGCAGTGCAGACGTTAATATGGGCAAAGGCGCAATCGTTATCGGTCTTGCGGCGGTTATTATCGGCGAGGTTATTTTCGGTAAAATCTTCAAAAACTTTGCACTTCGTCTTGTGGCAGTTGTAATCGGTGCAATTATTTACTATATCGTTATTGCCGCCGTTTTGAAGCTGGGTCTTGACACAAACGATATGAAGCTTATTACTGCCGCTGTTGTGGCTATCTTCCTTGCTGTTCCTTATTGGAAAAATCGTCACAGGGAAAAGCATATGGTAAAGGGAGGTAAGGCAAATGCTTGAAATTAAAAATGTTTCA
>CAZTLU010000120.1:0-2926 GCA_964614605.1 uncultured Eubacteriales bacterium | reverse complement strand
GTCCTCTGCCATATCACGAACAGACTCAACAACAAGATATTGACGCTTCGGGTGCAGAGCGCGGGCGAGTGCCATAGCATTGTCATTGATTTTCGGCATTTCTGCGCTTGCTTCTTTGAACTTTTTCTGTCGGTTAGTAAGCAACGGTAAGAATTTACTTGCTTTTAATGATTTAAAATCTGCCATGGTTAATTGCCCTCCTTTTTAAGTGCTTTTACGGTGAGTGTGCCTGCTTTTTCACCTGTGTAGTAAGCACAGCCGTAGCCGTCGCCACGCTCCTGGGATGCACCGCAGAATAAGAAGTTATCAAATGGCTGGTCACCGTTAAACTGAATTGTTCGCGGGAGCATACTGTCCCATTTTTCGAGCATAAAGCCGTATGGAGTGCCCCAAGGAGTGTTAAGGTATCTCGCAAATGTCGGCGGCAGAGCAATCTCAATTTCTTCAATGTAGGGCATAATTGAAATGTTGAGTGCCTTTTCGCAGGTTTCAATCATATCCTTTGCAACCTTGGTTTTGAATTTCTTGTAATCTTTAGGCTCAATGTCCTTCATAACATCGCCAAAGGTCATGGTAGTCAAGAATAACTGGCTTGTGCCTTCGGGAGTACAATCGGGGATAATCTCGTTAAGGCAGTTTATGATACAGTAACCGCTGAAAAATCCCTTTTGTGCCGCCTCAAATTGCTTATCAGAGTCAGAATCGGGAGCGATGAATACTGAATAATCGGTAATTCCCAATTCTTCTTTAGTCTTGTTCATACCAAGATAAACCGTTGTGAGAGTACAAGCGATTTTTCTTGCGTTGAGCATTTTAAGCTGTTTTTCGGGAATATCCTTTTTATCGAATAAGTCATTCCAAACTGAATTCGGTGAGGAATTACAGATAAATCGTTTTGCATAAACCTCTTTTTCACCGTTGATTACAATGCCTGCAGGCTTGCCATCTTTCATAATAACTTTAGTGACCTCGGAGTTGTACCAGATGTCGCCACCGTTATCGCGGATAACCTTGTCAATGGCAAGGCTCATTTCATGACTGCGCATGTGGGGAATACCTGTACCGCTCTTAACATAGCTATGCAAAACTGCCATATAATATAAGAAGTCAAACTGTGAAGCAGGGGAACCCATATAGCACCAATATGTGTTGAAAATATCCTGTGCCTTTTTGGGCATACCCAATGCGTCAAGAGCCTCTTTCAGTGTGTGAGAGGTCATTCGCATAATATCGGGCAAATCCTTAATACTGCCAGGCAATTGCTTTGGATTTTCAAGAGCTTCAGTCGCCTTAAACATACGGGTTGACAGGTCAAATGCTTTCATACAACTTTCGTATGAGCCGGGTACTAACTCATCAAGCTTTCTTGCAAAATTCTCAAAGCCGATGGGCATACGGGCGTCAACGGTTACCGGTACACCGTCTTCATTTACAAACGCATCTTCGTCACCCTCTTTTGCAGGTACAACAAGACGGAAGGTAGATTCGTGTCTGTGCCACTGAACATCAGCCTCAAAGCGATTGAACATATCTTCAATAGAGCCAACATCTTCGGGCGAGCCAACGCCTGCAAGCTCGTGAAGTGACGGCTCAAATTCAAATCGACCACGCACAAATGACGATGCCGAGCCACCGGGAATATTGTGTCTTTCAAGCAAAAGTGTTGAAAGACCTGCCTTGGCACAAGTCGCAGCCGCCGCCAGACCGCCGTTGCCTGCACCAATTACGATTACATCATAATTCTTCATTATTTTCCGACCTTTCCTATGTCAAGATAAAATAACTTACAATATAATTATAACCCCAAAATCCCCAAAATCAAGCAAATTTATGTAAGTCAAAATTTACACCGCTATAAACAAAAAACAGCAGTCCCGACAAAAGTCGAAACTGCTGTTTTGGTGCGAGTGTTCATAAGGTGTTTACTGAAATCACGATTTTTAGGAAATAGCATAAATATTGTAGTATAATTTAAATAATAAAGGCTCTTATTAAAATATTGTTAATATATTTTATGACATCAGAATCAATTAGATATTACACTGCCAAAGATTTCTACGATTTCAAAAGTATAACTTGGATATTCATAGTCGTATCCAACATAGTTATACCCATCATATTGTTTCAATAAATCAGCCGTTGTAAAATCGGTTATACTTATACAACCATCTTGTGATAGCTTTATAGTATCTTCTGTACTCTTCCATGAAGAATACTTTGATTCTAATCGATATGTTATTTCAACATCTTTATAAATCATATCTTTCTTACTAGTTATAGTGATATTATGTACAGCTTCAAGTTTACCTTCCTCTTGCGTTGTTACTAAATCAAATTCTAAGAAATCCGATACATTGCTTGTTGTTAAAAATACTTCTTTGGGTTGACAAGCACTAAAAATCATAGATATTGCGACAAGGAGTAACAGAATGAAGCTTAGTTTAAATTTTTTCACTGAATTCGTCCTTTCAATTTTATTTTGCGGATAGTTTATGAACACACGCACTGGGGAAGCGCCGTACACACTTTAGTTATCTCCGCAAAATAAAAAAAGTGCGCCAACCGAAGTTAACGCACCGAAAACGCAAACTCCGATTGTCGCCAAACAAATTAAAATAGAATTAGAGCATCTCTGCCACGCTATTTTGTGGAGCTTGCAGTTTTACCACATTATTAACGTGACAGAAAAGGGTATAATTATCCCTATAAAAAGAAAAAAGATACCGCTAATTCTACTTATTTAATTTGTTTGGCATAGTTAGTATATCACAATAGTTTGCTAAATTTCAATACTTAAATAAAAAAATTCCACTTGACATCTTTCAGTTATAAAACTGAAAGTGTCATAGTGGGTTACATACTTTGAAAAAATACAAAAAAATGAGTATTCACAGGTCAAATCCCTTATGAATACTCACTATGGTCG
>CAZTLU010000119.1:1333-2935 GCA_964614605.1 uncultured Eubacteriales bacterium | reverse complement strand
ATACAAGCATTTTTGCCGATTTTGTTCATTGCCTGACCAAGACCTACTGTGATAGTAGTTTTGCCCTCACCTGCGGGTGTGGGGTTGATAGCAGTAACAAGAATAAGCTTGCCGTTTTCTCTGTCAGCATATTTCTTGTTGAGTGAGAGAGGAAGCTTTGCCTTGTATTTGCCGTAGAGTTCAAGGTCATCAGCGTCAATATTGAGTTTTTTTGCGATTTCTGTAATGGGTAAGCAAGTAGTCTGTTGTGCAATTTGAATGTCTGAAAGCATAATTTTTTTCCTCCGATTATAATATATATTCCTAATTTCCTCCCTCTGGGAGGGAGGTGACAATGCGCAAACATTGGCGGAGGGAGTTCGTTGTTTTTTACTCCCTCAGTCGCTCCGCGACAGCTCCCTCACAGAAGGAGCGGAATGGTTTTTAATCTCTTTTAATTTTTGTTAAGTAACAGAAAAGATTTCCGCCAACAACATTACCGAGTGTAATTACGATAAGCGGTAAAATCCATTTTGCGATTGGTAATGAAAGCATAAAGTAGAACATATCTGCCACGCTGTGTTCAAAGCCTGCAAGGATAAACACGCTTACGCAGAATACAACTACGATTGAAGAAGAAAAATTCTTCTCTTGACCATGGTTAATAAAAGTATCAACCGCTATGTACATCATTATTCCGCAGAAAATGCCGAGAATGAAAAGGCTTAAAAGGTCGTCTTCTGCCTTGCCGAGTGCCACGGTGGTGCAACGGTCGATAATTTTGTCATAAACCTTTGTGAAACGGATAAGCAATGCAGAAAGTCCTGTTCCCACAAAGTTACCAAGCCACACGAGGGCTACAAAACCCCAGTATGCAGGCTTATTTTTGCACATATAAGGTGCTTTGCCTGTGAAAAGGTTCAGCTTGAAAACGAGAACCGTCAAAAGTCCTACCGCGAACAGAATTGAGCCTGCCACGGTGTTTTCAACTGATAAAAATACAACGCAACCGATACTGATTGCCATACCTGCAAGCACGGCGAATGAAAATTCTTTTAAGTGTTTTACCATTTGTTATTCCTCCTTTGTAATTGTCCAAAAAAGAAAAACTGGACAATCCGATTTTGAAAACAAAATTGAATTGCCCAGACGGTCGGCTTTTATTTAGTTTACATTCCCCCGCGGTAACCCGCGAAATCCGTCAGTTATGTAAACCTTATTTTGTGATTTAATTATACCTTTTGCAACGAAATTTGTCAAGTAAAATTACTTGAGTATTGGGGTGCCTTTTTCGTCAAATCTTACAAATCTTATTCTTGCGTGTCGGCAAGGGTCATAGAGTGGCTCTGCACAATAAGTTCCGCATTTTTCTTCAAAATGAGAATGGGGTCTTGCATGATAAACGATGAGCAAATCACCGTTTTCGTCAACTACAAAGCTATTGTGACCGGGGCCTGCTTCGTCAATCAAATCAGAAGTCTGTAATGCGGGCTCGGTGGATTTTGTCCAGTTGTTTATGTCCATTAAATCCGCGTCGGCATCGGCATAAACCATACCCATACAATACTCTGCACCTGTTCCCGATGCGGAGAAAAATACATAAATTTTATCGTCAGTTTTAAG
>CAZTLU010000119.1:0-1233 GCA_964614605.1 uncultured Eubacteriales bacterium | reverse complement strand
ACCCACTTGTCATTTATTGGGTCGGCGCCCTCGCACATAAGTACAAATGGGCGGATGTTCCAGATTGCCTCTTTCTCACCTGCGGCAAAGAAAATATACCATTTACCGCCGATAAAATGGATTTCGGGTGCCCAGATATGCTTTGACATTACACCCTCGTTATGAGCAGACCAGATTGTGTGCTCCTCGGCAGAGCTGAGACCGATTACTGTGTCGCTTTTGCGAAGTATAATTCGGTCATAGCCTGCGTCAACATTTAAATATGCGGGGTAAGACGCGGTGAAATAGTAGCAACCGTCGGGACCCTTTGTAACATAGGGGTCAGCACGCTCGGGGATGAACGGGTTTGGATAAGCTTGCATAATTTTCTCCTCTATAAATCCTTCGCTAAAATCAGGTGTTCCTTTATAGCAAGTGGATTTCCGTCACTGTTTCTTAAAACTGCATCAGATGAACTTCGCTTTATTTCTCTTGTAAATCCAAGCTTTTTATATAATTTTACATTCTGCTCGATTTTCTCGTCAACACCGATGGTCATTTGCTTAAACCCTTTGCTTCTTGCAATTTCAACAGTATAATTTAATATTTCCGAGCCCATTCCTTTGCCTCTTAATCTTGGATGAACAAAAACATTAGCAACATAACAAGTGTTCACACCATCCGCAAGGTCTTTGTCGTCAAGATTAGTGAATAAAAATGCAATCCCGAGTGTCTTCTTAAATAAAACTTTGGCATACACATAACAAGACCCTTCATTAATTAATTTAGCAAATATTTTCTTTACCGTGGGTGAAACATTGACTAAATTAACAGCTTCGTTTGCAGGATATGATTTAATTTTCACAAGCTTCAATAATTTTCTCATAAATTTTCGCCTACTTTTAAAATGAAGTGCCGTCAGTATATTTTGTAATATAAGGGTCAGCACGCTCAACTATAAAGGGATTAGGATAATTCTTCATATTGTTCTCCCTTGTTCTTTTCTAATGGTTCGTAGGATATTTGGCGCAAAAAAAGAGAACGAATTAGTCATCTGTCATTCTCCTTTGCTGTCTTGCAGGATGCGATTAAAAGCCTGCGGATATTCCCACAAAGCTTTTCTGCATGACGATATGTTGCGGCATCAATTCTTTTGGTCTCATACATCAGTTTAAGCCAATAACTGGTTTCATTAGATTCTTTCAACGCAATCTCTAATTTGGCCACAAAATCTTTCTTGCTCTGTGCGTATTG
>CAZTLU010000118.1:0-2970 GCA_964614605.1 uncultured Eubacteriales bacterium | reverse complement strand
AAAAAAGGAACTCTCAACCGAGAGTTCCTTTTCTATTCTAAACCTTCAAAAAAATCGTCGTATGAACAGTTATATATTTTTTTGAGTTCAACAATTACGCTTATTGGAATATTCAATTCGCAGGATTCGTATTTTGCATAAGTTGAACGAATAATATCACAAGAACGCAGTTGCAATTGAGCGCAGAGTTTTTCTTGCGAATAGTGATTATCTTCTCTCAATCGCCTTAAATTAGCACCCATATTTCTGTCGCGTCTAAGTTTTTGTTGCATAATATCTCTCCAAGCATATTTTTTTGACCAATATTGGTTGCAAACAAAGTTATTTTATGCTATATTTGTAAGAGATATTGACCATTATATTGGTCTAAATAACTTTTTGTTTGGAGTGATAGATATGCAATTTGAATTATATTCGAAAGAAAGTCAAAATAATGGTTATTCGTATCATTTAGCAACAAATGATGTGGATACGGTGTTGTTTTACATATTGGGGGATGAACTTGAAAGAGAATTCTTAATAATTGATAATTATGAAATTTTACCAATAGATTATAGATTATTAGGTTTGAAACAAAAACCTACTTTATCGGAACATAGGAAAATAGTATTAGAATGTAAAATTGCAAAATATATTGATTATTATATTGAGCAGGGTATATCAATTGAAGAAATAAATGATTTATCAATCAGTTCGGCAGAAAAAGAAACAGAATTTTATTTTGTAAGGTTAAATGAATTTACAAAAATCGATTATTAAAAAAGGAACTCTCAACCGAGAGTTCCTAATTTTTTGCATTGTTAACTTATTTGCCTGCCTGCTTTGAATATTTAAGCTGATAAACAAGTCGCATAAGTCTTGTTTCAATGGGGTTGATTGGCTCAACCTTGTCGAACATCTTTGCGCTAATCTGAATTTTTGCACCCTTGTTGGTGATAAACTCAATAGCACCTGCGTCAAATTCGCTACCTGCAACACAAAGTGCACCATTGTTCTCAAGAAGAACAGCGTTTCTGCCCTTTAACTTCTTAACAACCTTTTTAGAGGTTGCAAGTGAATTGTTGGGGTCATATTTTGCACTCTTAACATTAACGCCTACAATCTGTGCAAAGTCGTCAATGAGAGGTCTCATTTTCTTGCCCATCTTTGAGCAAGCCACAACATAGGGGTCCTTTGTGTGAGTGATGTAGTTAACATCATCACGCTTTTTGTAAACTGCACGGTGAAGCTCAATTGATTCGTTGCAACCGTCACCTGCGATAATGTCGCCTGATTCAATATCAATTCTTGTGATTGCGCCGTCGCCGTCAATTAAAGAAATATTGAATACTGTGCCGTCGCGTTCACTCTTGCAAGCGGGGAATTCGGGAGCCGAAAGGGGCTTCTTAACAAATTTGCCAACAACATAATCGTTGATTTCTGCAAGATTTTCAGCAACAGTACCTGTGAGTGATGTATACTTATCAAGAACATACTGCTCACAAACAACCTCAAGTGCTTTAGCAACAGTGAATGCGTCGTCATAGTCAAAACCCATACAAACTGCACCGTGGTGAGCCATAACTGCTGCCTTTGCGTCTGAACGAGTGATTGCGTCAATAACGCCCTTGCGAAGCTTCTTTGTGCCGGGAAGACCGTAAGAAGCAATAGGAATATTTGTGCCGATTACTTCTGCACTTTCACCCTCAACATTGTTGATGTCGCTGCCGAGTGCAGAAACGATTGAAGCGTTAACCTGGTGGGTATGAATTACGAAATTGATTTCGGGACGAAGCTTATAGCAAGCCGCGTGAATGCCCTTTTCGCTTGATGGCTTAATTTCACCCTCATACTCAAGGTCTTCAATATTTACAAGCACGATTTCTTCGGGAGTGAGTGTTTCATAAGCTCTGCCGCTGGGAGTAATAACAAACTGTGTGTCACTGACACGGCAAGAAATGTTACCCCATGTACGAGCGATAAGGCCTGATGCAAGAAGCTCATGCCCTGCTTTGATAACAAGCTCTTTTGCCTGCATAATTTCCATAGTTTTCACCTCATTTTAATGGGTTAAGTGAATAGTCTAAAAGGTGGATGAAGATGAATTCATCCACCCGAATAAATCAAGAATTATTTTGTAGCAGGTTTAACTGCAACGTTTTCGAATACCTTGTCGAAGCACTGAAGTGCCTGGTCAATCATCTTGGGTGTGTATGCAGCTGATGTGTAGAGACGGCTACCTGCAAGAGTAACAAGACCCTCTGCCATGTAAGCAGCGCCCATGTACTGCATTTCTTTCTTTCTTTCGCTTGTAGCTGAAAGAACACCGGGAATCTTCCAAGGCTTGCACCAGTCAATTGAATAGTGCATTGTACCAACAGTTTCAAGGTGGCAGATTGAGCCCTCATTCCATACAACGAAGGGAAGACCGTGTTTAGCAACAAGCTCCTGAAGACCAGTTGTAAGTCTGTCGCCCATTTCGCCTGCCTTCTGGCATGCGTTCTGCTTGTCGATTTCTTCAAGAGTGAAGTAACCTGCGCAGCATGAAAGCGGGTTAGCAGTCATTGTACCGCCTGTGAATGCCTTCTTAATCTTTTCGCCTGAATCGTCAAGACCTGCGCCGAGGTATTTCATATATTCTTTCTTACCGCCGACACCGCCTGCACCGGGATATCCGCCGGCGATTACCTTACCGAAGATTGTAAGGTCAGGTGAAACACCGTAGTAACCCTGAGCACCTGCCATACCGATACGGAAGCCTGTAACAACCTCATCAAACACAAGGAGAGCACCATATTTACGGCAAAGTCTTTCAACACCCTTGTTAAAGTCGTATGGAACAGGTGTTGTACCGCTTTCGGGGCCGATTGGCTCAATGAATACAGCAGCTGTACCGCCACGGAAAAGGTTTGCACGAAGCTTTCTTTCAAGGTCGTCAAGGTCGCCCGGGAAGAATTCCTGTGTGTGCTTGAAGAGGTAAAGCGGAACACC
>CAZTLU010000117.1:0-3052 GCA_964614605.1 uncultured Eubacteriales bacterium | reverse complement strand
AACAACTTCTTCGTTAAGACCAAGGTTAAGAATTGTATCCATCATACCGGGCATTGATGCGCGAGCACCTGAACGAACTGAAACAAGAAGGGGATTTTCTTTATCGCCGAACTTTTTGCCGGTGATTTCTTCCATCTTGTCGATATTCTCCATAATTTCTGCCTGGATTTCGTCGCTGATTTTTCTGCCATCCTCATAGTACTGTGTGCAAGCTTCAGTTGAAACTGTGAAACCCTGAGGAACGGGAAGACCGAGACTTGTCATCTCTGCAAGGTTAGCGCCCTTACCGCCGAGGAGTTCACGCATTGAAGCGTTACCCTCTTTGAAAAGGTAAACAAACTTTTTGCTCATTTTTATACCTCCAAAAAATTATTAACAAATTCACTTAAATATGCCAAAACACATTGACACACTTAACCTTATAAATTGTATCAAATAATTTTACGCTTTTCAATAGTTTTTGCCCAATTTTTTCTTGAGTTTTCAAATTGTTTGTTTATTTACAAAATTAGTTATTTAACTCATAGACTTTTGGTTAAATTTATGATATATTTAAAATTAGTTTTTTAGATTATGTGGTGATTCTTTTGGAACTTTTATCATATGAGATTTTAAATGCCAGCGGTGAGGCGGATAAAAACGCTTTGCCGATGTTTTCGTGCGACACTTACCCCTGCTTTCTTGATTTGGCTTTTAATAAGAATATGAGCGTACGCGATGTTATTGCGGTATTTCCGGAAAACATTGAAGTAAATTATGAAATTCTTTCAAGCCTTGACGGTGTGAACTTTTACCGACTTGGCAAAAGCGGAAAAATTGCCCGCTACATTCGCATTTTCATAAAATATTACAGCGGTGCAAGACCCACTATCAACAATGTTGAAATTATTGGTGAGGACTGTTCTTTCCCCGCGAAGAAAACTCCGTTCCGTGAGCCACTCCCCTATTATGAAACCGAATACGCAAAAGAAATTACCGACGAAGAAATTTTTGACGAGGTCAACGGCATTATTGCCCGCACAATCGGTGAAAAATATGTTGAGCAGTTTGAATTGCGCCTTGACCGCAGACTTAAAGAAGAATATTTCACGGTTGAATCACTCCGCGGTAAGATTGTGCTTATTTCAAACAGTGGTTTGGGCCTCGCAAGTGCATTCAACTGCTATCTTAAAGAGGTTTGTAACTGCCATATTTCAAGATTTGGCAAGCAGGTAAATCTGCCACACAATCTGCCACAGGTTAATGGCAAAATTGACCGTAAAACCAACTGCAAATACAGATATGCATATAATTATTGCACCCATTCTTACTCAATGGCATTCTGGACCGCAGAGGATTGGCAGAAAGAAATTGATTTTCTCGCGATGAACGGTGTGAATTTAGTACTTGATATTCTTGGTATGGAAGAAGTTTACCGCAGATTTTTAACAAAGCTCGGTTATCGCCACCGCGAAATCAAAAACTTCCTTGTAGGTCCTGCATATTACGCTTGGTTCTATATGAGCAATATCTGTTCTGTTGGTGGACCGATTCACGATGATTTCTTCCAAGAAAAGTGTGAAATGGCACGAAAAAATCATCGCAGAATGCAGGTTCTCGGTATGAACATTGTGCTTCAGGCATACACAGGAATTGTGCCCCGCGATATACAGAAAAAAGACCGCGATGTGCCCGTAATTGAGCAAGGCAGATGGAAGGGCATTGAAAGACCCTTGATTGTCAATCCCGACAGCGTTTCATATATCAAATATGCAAAGCTTTTTTATGAATGTCAGAAAGAGGTTTTCGGTGACATAACTCATTTTTATGCGGGTGATATTTGTCACGAGGGTGGCAAGCTTGGCAAAAAGGCAAAAGACGCCTACACCAATGTTATGGAAAGTATGTTGAGCTTTGACAAAGAGGCAATGTGGGTTATTCAATGCTGGTCACTCAACCCCAACAAGACCTTTACAAATGCGGTAAAGCAATACAGAAACGACCACATAATGATGCTTGATTTACATTTTGAGAAAATCAATCACAATGCCAACAAATTCAGCAGACTTGCAAAGTACGGCAATGTATTATCGGGACTTCTCAACAATTTTGGTGGCAGACATGGACTTTACGGACCCGTTGACACTCTGCCGAAGAGATTAAAAGAGGCATCGGAAAGACCTAATTTCAAGGGAATTGCGTTAACTGCCGAAAGCACCAATGTTAACCCCATTCTTACAGACCTTTTCTTCTCTTGCGTTTGGGAAGATGTGAAAAATGTTGATGAATGGGTGCAGAAATATGCACTCCGCCGTTACGGTAAAGAAAGTGAAAACATTCAGAAGAGTATGGAAATACTTCTTAAAACCGTTTACGCGGAAGAGAATTGCACAAGCATGTTCGGAGCCCCGGAAAGTATGGGGTGCAGACGGCCTCTTGACCCCGAAACTAAAATGTTTACGGCTCGCGGGGCGGTGAAAATCCCCTATTCAAGAAGCGAATTTGACGAGGCAGTTAAGCTTTTCTTAAAGGATTACGACAAATTCAAGGACAATGAATGCTATGTCTATGACGCAGTTGATTTGTTAAGGCAATCAATATCCAACAAAATGACAAGCACCGTTAAAAAGATGGTATCTGCATACAAATCCAAAGATTATTTCGCATTTATGGATTACAGTGAAAAGCTTTTGAAGCTTCTTGATACCCTTGACAGAGTTCTTTTAAACAGTAAATATTTCTCATTCAGCTCATACTATGAGCCCGTAGCGGAATACACCGACAAGCTTGACGATTTCACAAAACAGCTTTACAGAATCAACGCAAAGGCGCTTATTACCACCTGGTATTGCCGATTACTTTCTGACAATGGTAATCTTCACGATTACGCTCACCGTCAGTTTGGCGACCTTATGAATTCATTTTATAAGATGAGATGGGAAAAGCTTATTGAACAGGTGAAAATCGAAATGGACGGCGGAAAAGCGCAGGAAATTGATTGGTTTAAGCACGAATGGGATTGGGTTCTCGGTGACACCAAATACACCAAGAAAGTCCGTGAGGATAGTCTCAA
>CAZTLU010000116.1:0-3221 GCA_964614605.1 uncultured Eubacteriales bacterium | reverse complement strand
CCTTTCTCTTTTGCTTATTCCCAAATATCAACTGCACCGCGGTTTTCTGTTACCTTTGCAACATAAGCCGCAACCTTTTTGTGTTCGGGGTGAACCTTATATTTTTCTAATTCTTCCTCATTTTCAGTTTCAACAACTAAAAGTGCATCAAAATTTCTCTCACATTCTACTTGATTTTTAAGGAATGTGAGTTTTTTTATGTGTGAAATCATTGGTGGGAGTGCCTCAAGACCGCTTTTAACGATTTCGATATTTTCGTCTTTGGTTTTACCCTCTGCGTCTTTAAATTTCCACATTACAATATGTTTAAGCATAGTTTTCACCTAAATTCTTTATTATAACTAATTGTGATGTCATTCTGAGGAGAGTAACGACGAAGAATCTCATAAATAACACATAGATTCTTCGCTACGCTCAGAATGACATATAAATTCGATATGCTATGAAATACCAAACAACACTTTTGCATTTTTGCTTGTCAAATCAAGAATTTCCTGCGCCGTAACTCCGCGAAGCTCTGCAATCTTTTCAGCGGTGTAGGGGATATAGAGTGAATCACATCTCTTACCTCTGAACGGCACGGGAGTCATATATGGTGCGTCGGTTTCGATAAGGAGCTTGTCTGCGGGCACATATTTTGCCACCTCACAGGGCTTAACTGCGTTTTTAAATGTAACCGCACCGCCGAGACCTATATACATGCCTAATTTAATAATCTCTTTTGCCATTTCAACACTGCCCGAAAAACAGTGAAGTACACCTTTTGGCTTATACTTTTTCAAGAGATTGAGAGTATCCTCATGGGATTCTCTGTCGTGGAAGATTATGGGCATATCCAGCTCATTTGCCAACTGAATTTGTTTTTCAAGAATTACAAGCTGGTTTTCACGGCTTTCTTTTTCGTAATGATAATCAAGACCGATTTCGCCGATTGCCACGCATTTGGGGTCGCGTGCTAACTCTTTTATTCTTTCCAAATCACCGTCTTTGTATTCGTCATTGTTAAGCGGGTGAAATCCCACAGCCGAATACATAAAATCGTATTCATGGGATAACTTTACGGCAAATTCTGATGTTTCAATATTTACTCCGCAACATACAACGCCCGAAATTCCTTTTTCTTTAAAAGAAACGAGCAGTTCGTTTCTGTCTGTTTCAAACTGCTCGTCGTCATAATGTGCGTGTGAATCAAAAATGTTATGATACATTATCTTATTCTCGCTCCGTTTGGCATATCTTTATCAACAAAAATAACCTTTGCGTCTTCTTCTGTCACGTCGGCGGCAAGAATCATACCGTTAGACTCAACTCCGCAAAGAACTGCGGGCTTAAGGTTTGCAACAACAATAACCTTTTTGCCGATAAGGTCTTCGGGCTTGTACCATTTTGCAATACCGCTTGCAACAATTCTGTCGGTGCCTGTGCCGTCGTCAAGAGTGAGTTTAAGAAGCTTCTTTGCCTTTTTAATTGGCTCACAGTCCTTAACCTCTGCAACACGAAGCTCAACCTTCATAAAATCAGGGAATTCGATTTGTGCAAGACCCTCGATTTTTGGAGCAGGAGCGTTTTTCTTTTCTTCCTCTTCCTTTTTAGCCTGTAATTCAGCAATAAGCTTTTCACCGTCAATACGAGAGAAGAGGGGAGTTGCTGTACCAACCTTAATTCCTGTGGGGAGTCCGCCCCACGATTTAATGCTCTCATAGGTTGCAGGCTCAATGTTCATCTGCTCTGCAATCTTAACTGCAGTTTCGGGCATAAGCGGAGCAATAAGTGCTGAAAGCACGCGAATACCCTCAAGAAGATTGTAAAGAACTGTGCCGAGCTTTTCTTTCTGTGCTTCGTCTTTAGCAAGAGACCAGGGCATTGTTTCGTCAATATATTTGTTGCAACGGCGGGCAAAGTTCATTACGCACTCAACCGCGTCACTCATTTTATACTCTGAAATGTTCTTGTCAAAGCCTGTAAGTGCCTTTTGAGCTGCTGCTTTCAAATCCTCGTCGAATTCTGTGGGACAAGCGGGAGCCTGAATAACACCGTCGAAATATTTGTTCTGCATTGCGATTGTACGGTTAACAAGGTTGCCGAGAGTATTTGCAAGGTCAGAATTAAAGCGGTCAATCATTGCTTCATAAGTAATTGAACCGTCATTTGCGTGCGGCATTTCTGAAAGAAGATAGTAACGAACCGCGTCAACACCGAAAATCTTAGTAAGGTCGTCAGCGTAGATAACATTACCGCGTGATTTACTCATCTTATCTTCACCGAAGAGAAGCCACGGATGACCGTAAACCTGCTTTGGCAAGGGCTCGCCAAGTGCCATAAGCATGATTGGCCAGTAAATTGTGTGGAATCTTACAATGTCCTTACCGATAATATGAACATCAGCAGGCCAGTATTTTTTATAATTGTCACTACTACCGTCGGGGTCATAGCCGAGAGCAGTAATATAGTTTGAAAGCGCATCAATCCAAACATAGATTACGTGTTTGTCATCAAATGAAACGGGAACACCCCATTTGAAAGATGAACGAGATACGCATAAATCCTGAAGACCGGGCTTGATAAAGTTGTTAAGCATTTCTTTCTTACGAGCTTCGGGATAAATAAAGTTTTCGTTGCTCTCAATAAACTCCTCAAGCTGCTTTTGATATTTTGAAAGACGAAGGAAATATGTTTCTTCCTTTTCTTTGTGAACATCTCTACCGCAGTCAGGACACTTACCGTCGCTCAGCTGGCTTTCAGTCCAGAAAGACTCACAAGGAGTGCAGTAAAGACCTTCATATTCACTTTTATAAATATCGCCCTGGTCATAGAGCTTTTTGAAAATTTTCTGAACAGTTTTTTCGTGATAATCGTCAGTTGTACGGATAAAGTGGTCGTAGGTTGTATTCAAAAGGTCGCAAATACCCTTGATTTCGCCTGCAACCTTGTCAACATATTCTTTAGGGCTAACCCCTGCGTCCTTTGCATATTCCTCAATTTTCTGACCGTGCTCGTCAGTTCCTGTCAGAAAGAAAACATCATAGCCCTGCATTCGCTTGTACCTCGCAATAGCATCGGTCAAAACGATTTCATAACTGTTACCGATGTGTGGCTTGCGTGATGTGTACGCAATGGCTGTTGTGATGTAAAACTTTGGCTTTTCACACATAGAAAACGCCCCTTTCTGAAAATTTTTAACGGCATAATACAATATATAATAAGTATTTGTCGCATATATT
>CAZTLU010000115.1:0-3248 GCA_964614605.1 uncultured Eubacteriales bacterium | reverse complement strand
AAAGCACGGCTTTTATACCTATGCACCCACAAGTGTTGATGCGGTAAAGGATATCGCAAAGAAAAAGGTTCTTCCCATAGCCGCCGCAGTAGGTGCAACCGTTGCCGCATATAAAATATTTAAGAAAAAGAAGTGAATACAAAAAATACCGCTCAAGTCAATCGGCTTGAGCGGTGTTTTTTGTATTCAATTATGAGAAATTATAAAGAATGATTTTTGAGATAAGTTCATTCTGTTGGTCTGTTGTCCATTTGATGAGAAGGGAGTCCTTATTAACGGCTTCATAATACTCAGCAATAAGCTCATCTGTTGCTGCAGAAAAATTCTCATTGAAAATTTCATTCTTAACAGTTTCGTACCAAATCTGTTCACTTGCGTTCACATAATACATAATGTGATAACCGTACTCAGTTTCAACAATACCTGTGTCGCCGACCTGGCGTGCAGAGTCGATTGCCCAGTTTGTGAATGCCTCAACATAAGTTCCGTCATCGGCAACTCCTTCATAAAGACCGTCGTTGTTGGGATTTCCCTCTGAATCAACATCATCAGTGTGTTCCTTTGTAAGAGCTATAAAATTTTCTTCTGTGGGGTTCTTAAGGTATTCATCAAGAATTGCCTGTGCTGTTGCCTTTGTCTCAGCCTTTGTTTCGTCTGTGATATTTGTAACTGTGTTACCGTCTTCATCAGTTGTTGATGTTGCAGTGCCGTCAGTATTCTCTTCAGGGAATTGAATAAGAATGTGTCTTACATCGTTTGAAGAAACGGTAGTATCTTTGTGAGGAAGCTCAAGCATAAGAACTACATAATAAATATCCTCTGCGGCAATAATAGTCTTATCGCCAACTACACGAGCACTGTCATAAGCCCATTTTGCAAGTTCTTCACTTGCTGATTCAAGTGTTGCGTATGTAACATCTTCAGCAGCGGTTGATGTGTCACCGTCATAACTGTCGTTTTCGGACTCATTAACCTTAACATCAAGCTCTGCCTGACTAATGAAAGAATTTTCGTCAGTGATTTGTGACAACATTGCATTTGCTCTTGATTTTGCTATTTTATCAGCTTTTTCTTGTGCAGCTGTTTTTTCTGCTTCCGTTGCATCATCTGCGGCATCAGATACAACAGAAATGCCGTAAATTCTCAAAGATGCGATATCATAAGCATTTTTATTTTGATTATATCTGTCATTAACCTGTTCTTCTGTAACAGCTTCAAGCAAATCTTCTTGAAGGGCAGAATAATAGTTTGAAGCAAGAGTTTGTTCTTCATAAATCTGGCGGACAAGTTTTTCTGTAATACCTTTACCGAAATTTGCATGGAGGTAACGGTTAAGGGAATAATCGTTGCTCTTTGCTGTTGAACGGGTGCTTTCAATAGATTCGTCAATTGAATTTGTTTCCTCTTCAGTAAGAGTAATTCCCATTTCTTTTGCCTTTGCTGAACCGAGCTTAACCTGAACAATCTGGTCTATTGCTGCACATCTGAATAAATCGGACCAAGTGGGGTCTTTAGGGTTGCCAATGTCTTCAAGTGTATATCCGCTTGAAACAGCATAATCCTCTTTGTATTCTTGATTTTGTGGTGCTACGGAATAATCATAGCCAAGGTATGTAAGACCTGTACCTTCGCCGTAGTATGCATCATACTGATATGCAGTCTGTGTATAATTCATTACGAGGTTATAGTAGTAATAATTATATTCGGCAAGTGAAAATTTGTAATCTGTACCATCAACAGATACCTTGAACATCTTCTGTGGTGTGCCAAAGAAGTTGAGAACACCGTAAACTGCGCCCAACGCGATTGCAACTGCAAGAACAATTGCAACTACCTTTGTTATAATTTTCTTTGTTTTTTCAACTGAGGGAGACTTCTTTGCCTTTTTAGCCGCTGCCTTGGCAAGTCTCTTTTTGCGCTCTTCGCGATAAAGCTCCGCTTGTGTTTTGTTGTTTTCCATGGGAAAAACCACCTTTTAAATTTGATTTACGATTGAATGTAAAAAAATAGGCATACTTTTTTACATTAGTACACCTATTCTATACTATTTTATTAAAATATACAAGACCTAATTTGAAAATTTACAAACTGTTTATTTTAATTTGCGAACTGTTTATTTTGTCATTGCAACATAAGTGTCAATCTTATCGGCAATAGCCTTTGCTTTGTCCATATCTTCAAGAGGTAAGAAGGGGAGTCTTGGCTTGCCACAGTCAATACCGTAACGAAGTGTCATAACAGCCTTACTTGCACCGTAAAGTGATGGGCAAGAGAGTAAATCAAAAATACACTCGTTGATTCTGTTTTGCCAAATTTTTGCATTTTCAATGTCGCCTGCTTCAATGAGTTTATTGATGTGAACAAAAAGTTCGGGCATTGTGCCGTATGTACCGCCGATACCTGCTTTTGCACCCATAAGACGACCCGCAAGGAACTGCTCATCGGGGCCATTGAATACTACGAAATCCTTACCGCCAAGCTGTGAAAAACGTTCAATTTGGCAAGTGCTGTCAGATGAGTTTTTAATACCTATAACTTTTTCGTTTTTGCACATCTCGTTAAAGAGGTTGTATGATAGGTCATATCCTGTAAGAGCAGGGATATTGTAAATAATAAAGGGAAGGTCAGTAGCTTCTGTGATTGTGTTCCAGTGAAGTGCGATTGACTTTTCAGGAAGTCTGTAATAAACGCTGGGAACGGCTGAAATAGCGTCTGCACCAATAGATTCAGCATGTTTTGCAAGCTCAATAGCTTCTTTAGTGCTTGCAGAGCCCACATGAACGATTAAGAACATATCGTCGCCGGTCACCTCTTTTACACACTCGGCAAGTTGCTTTCTTTCTTTTGTTGAAAGAAGAAAACCCTCACCTGTTGAACCGCAGGCATAAACACCATTAACACCAATCTCCTTGTATTTCTGAACAAGAGCCTTGGTGGCATCTAAATTAATCTTGTCGTTTTCGTCGTAGAGTGAGTTGAGTGCAACTGCTACGCCGTGGAATTTTTCTGTACTGTATTTCATAAGTTTGCCTCCGTCCATAAAATCACTAAAATGATTTTAACACTGCAAGTTTTATATTTCAATAACTTTTTTATATTTTTTATTGTAAAAGGCAAAAAAATACTATATAATATTTAGTCGTAAATAGGTTTTAGTATTGAAAATCAGCTTGAAACAATGAAGGAGACATAATTATGAAAATTATAGCTTTTGATGTTGGCGGAACAGCAATTAAATTCGGTTTGGT
>CAZTLU010000114.1:0-3353 GCA_964614605.1 uncultured Eubacteriales bacterium | reverse complement strand
GGTGCAGGGATTCTTCCGCCGCGATTAATGAATTTAGCGGGGGAGGCGGTGTTTAATTTCATTACAGGGCCATAGCCTAAAAGACCGCCGAAATTGAGTGTATCGCCAATATTCTTACCAATTGCGGGAATAAGTCTTACCGCAGTTGTCTTTGAGTTAACCATACCGATTGCCGCTTCGTCAGCGATAATTCCCGAAAGCACCTCGGCAGTTGTGTCACCGGGCACAATAATCATATCAAGACCAACAGAGCAAACACAAGTCATTGCTTCAAGCTTTTCAATGGTGAGTGCACCGCTTGTAGCCGCCGCAATCATACCTGCGTCTTCTGAAACTGGGATAAACGCACCCGAAAGTCCGCCAACATGTGAAGATGCCATTACGCCACCTTTTTTAACTGCATCGTTAAGAAGTGCAAGGCAAGCCGTTGTGCCGTGTGCACCGCACTGCTCGAGTCCCATTTCTTCAAGGATATAAGCAACAGAATCACCAACTGCGGGAGTGGGAGCAAGGGATAAGTCAACAATACCAAACGGCACATCAAGTCTTTTTGAGGCCTCTTTTGCCACAAGCTGACCCATTCTTGTTATCTTGAATGCAGTACGCTTAACCATATCCGCAACTTCTGTAATATCTGCGTTTGGTATTTTTGAAATTGCTGAACGCACGACGCCCGGGCCTGAAACACCAACATTGATTACACAGTCAGGCTCACCAACTCCGTGAAATGCGCCTGCCATAAATGGATTATCTTCAGGGGCATTACAGAATACAACAAGCTTTGCGGGACCAATGCACCCTTTATTTGCAGTGACCTCGGCAGATTCTTTGATAATCTGTCCCATCATTTTTACTGCGTCCATATTTATGCCCGCTTTTGTCGAGCCGATATTAACTGACGAGCAAATGTGGTCTGTAACATCAAGAGCCTCAGGAATGCTGCGTATAAGTGCTTCATCACCCGCGGCAAAGCCTTTTTGTACAAGCGCTGAATAACCGCCGATAAAATTTACGCCAACTGTCTGTGCAACTCGTTCAAGTGTTTTTGCATAAAGTATTGGGTCGCCTTTGCCCGATGCCAAAATCATTGAAATGGGTGTAACTGAAATTCTCTTATTTATAATCGGAATTCCATATTCCTTTTCAATGTCTTCGCCCGTTTTAACAAGGTTTTCTGCTTTTCTTGTCATCTTCTCATAGATTTTATCGCAGGTTGATTTTGCATCACCCGTGCAACAATCAAGCAGAGAAATACCCATTGTAATTGTTCTGATATCAAGATTTTCGTCTTGAATCATATTTATTGTTTCAAGTATATCGTGAGTATTTATCATTTTAATTGCCTCAAATTCTATGCATTGAATTAAAAATATCCTCGTGCATTACGTGGATTGAAAGTGCCATTTCGTTGCCGATTGCCGTAACCTTATCAGAAAAATCAGTAAAAGGTAAAGTAGCCTTTTCCAAATCAACAAGCATAATCATACAGAACATATCCTGCAAAATTGACTGCGACACTTCAATAACATTAACGCCGTTTTCAGCACAAACAGTCGAAACCTTTGCGAGAATGCCGACCATATCTTTACCAACCACGGTAATAATACCTCTCATATTAAATTACCTCCAAAATAAGTTGTAAATAGTTTATCATAAAAAAACTTTATTGTGAATATCAATATTTTTCAAAATTTGTTGAAAAATATGTTAGATTTATAGTAAAATAGGCACATAGAGTTAGGAGGTGTCTGCAATGTATAAAAATATTGTAGATTTGCATGTTCATACCGACAATTCGTTTGACGGAAATCACTCTGCAACTTTCTTCTGCGAAAAGGCAGAATTTATGGATTTAAGAGCAATCGCTTTTACCGACCATTGCGAAGTTGACCAGTTCAGAGCTGACGA
Source organism: uncultured Eubacteriales bacterium (assembly GCA_964614605.1). Lineage (GTDB taxonomy): Bacteria > Bacillota > Clostridia > Oscillospirales > Acutalibacteraceae > Fimenecus. The sequence continues at coordinate 1,445 of CAZTLU010000114.1, read as the reverse complement.
TAATTACGAAAAAAGAATATATCAGGCATTTTTTGAGGTTGCAAAGGTTCGTTCGGCATTCAGAGGTAAGCTTATAGTGCTTAACGGTATCGAACTTGGCCAGCCTGTTTATGATATCGAGTGTGCAGAGGACATTATTAAAAGATTTGATTACGACCAGGTTCTCGGTTCTGTCCACAATCTTCGTGGCAAAGAAGATTTTTATTTTATGAAAAATCTTAAAATAGACGAAGCAGAAAAATTGCTTTATGAGTATTTCAATGAAATCCTTGAAATGCTTAAATGGGGTAATTTTGATGTGCTTGCACACCTAACATATCCATTAAGATATTTATATTCACAATCAAACCTTGATATTGATTTAAATAAGTTTAAGAAACAGATTGACGAAATTCTTTTAATCACAGCAAAAACTGATAAATCTCTCGAAATTAACACTGCGGCACTTCGTCAGCCGCTTAACAAACTTTCGCCCGAGGTTGATATTCTTAAGCGCTATAAAGAATTAGGCGGCAGATTAGTGTCTGTGGGCTCCGACGCTCATTATGCCGAGCACTTGGCGACAGATATCGACAAAGCCTATGATGCGGCACTTGAAGCCGGATTTAACAATATTGCATTTTTCCAGAAGCGTACACCAATGTTATTAAAAATTGAAGTTGAGGAATAATTATGAAAGTAAAAGCTGCAGCTAAAATTAACTTGATGCTCGATATTCTCAAAAAACTCCCGAATGGTTATCACAGCCTTTTTATGATTATGCAATCTGTTGATTTGTATGACACCGTTACTGTTGAAAAAAACAGCGTAAATGAGATAATCATAAAGTGCAACAAAGAGGGCGTACCGTGTAACGAAAAAAATATTGCCCACAAATGCGCAAAAGCCTTTTTTGATTACTGCAATGTTGAAGACAGGGGAGTTACAATCGAAATCGAGAAAAATATTCCCATGGCGGCAGGCATTGCAGGCGGTAGTGCAGACGGTGCGGCGGTGCTTTATTGTCTTGATAAGATTTATGGTACAAATCTCACCGATAGAGAACTCGCTAAAATCGGTAATAAAGTGGGTGCTGATATTCCATTCAGTCTAACAGGTGGTACTGCAGTTACACTTGGTACAGGTAATGTGATTGCACCTGTTACAGATTTGCCTGAATGCTACATAGTGCTTGCCAAGCCCGACCAAGATGTTTCAACCCCTGAAGCTTATGCAGAATTCGATGCGCTTGCACGCGTTCGCCACCTTGACAGAGTTGCGATGATTGACGCAGTTTCAAATGGCGATTACGAAAATATCTGTTCACTTTGCGGCAATGTGTTTGAGCAGGCAGTTGAAGTGCCAAAAAGACCGCACATCAAAGGTGTTATACGCAAATGCGGAGCAGATGCTTGTTGTATGAGCGGTAGCGGACCCACAGTTTTCGGCATTTTTAGTGATAAAGA
>CAZTLU010000113.1:1308-3450 GCA_964614605.1 uncultured Eubacteriales bacterium | reverse complement strand
CTGAACGGGAGCCTCATATACAGGTGCCTGCTGGGGTGCGGCGTTTTCAACAGGAAGCGCGTTACCACAAGTCTCGCAGAAAACATTAACATCATTATTTACAGCATTGCATTTTGGACAAGTTTTCATTTTTCATATCTCCTTTTTCATTGGGATAAGGTGAGCAACATCTAACCTTAATTTCATTATATCGAAAACTTTTCTAATGCGCAATACTTTTTTGATATGTTTTTATGCCATTATATACATCAGTGCCATCATAAGTGCTTCGTCTGCACCCTCGCTTTTAAGCAAAAGCAATAATCCTAAAAGCAGTGCACGGTCGGGTTCTGATGCAACCAAGTCAAAAATATTGTTTTGTTGCTCGGGGTGTCGCATTTTTTCTTCCTTTTGAGGAGCAGGAGGAGTTTCCTCTGTCTGCATATTGAAATACTCCTTAAAATCGGGAAAATTTGGCGGCAGATTAGTGATTTTTGGCATAATTTTTGCATCTGTGCGTGGCATTTCCCTTTGGGGCTCAATGGTTTTTTCACTCAAATCCTGCCTTGCAGTTTCAAGCACGGATTCTGAATTCTTCTGCATTTCCCGTACCCGTTCCATTGCCCTTTTCTGCATAGTCTGAATTTCTGAATAAGAATAGTTACTCATTGTCCGAACAGTCCTTTCAGCAGAGGCAACATCTCCATAAGCTGTAAAAATTTTATTGCCTCATCAGCTTTTTGTCTGCGGTCTTCACTTAAAAGGGGCTTCAAATCGTTTATAAGCCGTGTGCGGTGGTCCTCTTTGTTCATTTGTCCCATAAGCGACATCATTTTGCTCATTGTTCCCATATCAAAGGGCAAAGAAAATCCGCCCTGCGAGGAATTGTTGTTTGAAGCATTGTTGTTTTGCGTATTTGTTTGCGTTTGTCCGTTGCCACCAATAATTGAATCTGCAACGCTTTTTATTTTTGCCATATCTTCATCGCTGATAGATGACAAAATTTCCTGTAAATCAGCCATTTTTACCCTCCGTAAACTTCTTGAATAATTCTTGTGCCTGCGGGGTCGCGAGTAGTTGCTCAAGGGCATTTCTGTCACTCAAAACCTCTTGCAAGCGTTTGCTTTGATTAGGATTTAACTGTTTCATAAGAAAATCTTCTGCGCCTTTTTTATCCTTTTGCTCTTTAACACCGTTTATAATTTCATCGAAATTATTATTATTCATTGAAAACACCACCGAATAGTTATATAATATTATTAAATAATATGTAAGATTGGGGCGGGGTATGAATGCGTATTCTTGTTTTTTCTGATTCTCACGGTCAGGCAATAGCGATGAAAAAAGCAATTGAAGCCCAACCCACTGCCGATGCAATCATATTTTTAGGTGACGGTCACAACGACTTTGAATACTGCAAACAATTCATTGGTGACAAAAGATTTTACACCGTCAAGGGCAACAATGATTTTCATTGTGAATACCCCTTGCGACAGGTGATAAATGAGAGCGGAGAAAACATCTACATCTGCCACGGGCATTATGAATATGTTAAGAGCACCTTGGGCGGACTTCTCGCAAAAGCCAAAGCGAATGACTGTAAAATAGCACTTTACGGGCATACTCACAGGCAACAAACAGATTATTGCGACGGAATTCACATTTTCTGCCCCGGCGCGTTATATAATGACGAATACGGAGTAGTTGACATAACTGACAAGGGCATAATTTGCATAGGAATGAGGGTGAAATAATGGTACTTTTCAAAAATGCAGAGGTAATACTTAAAAACAAAACTGAAAGACTTTCTGTGCTTGTTGAGGGCAAGAAAATCGTAAAAATTGCAGAAGCCATTGAAGAAAACAATGCAGAAATCATAGATTGCGAGGGGCTTTATCTCTCGGCAGGGTTTATTGATTTGCATGTGCACGGCGGTGGCGGAATTTCCTGTATGTGCTGTGACGCCGACAAAATCAAGGCTATGGCGAAGGCTCACGCACTCCACGGCACAACCTCAATTCTGCCCACAACTCTTGCCGCACCCATTGAACAATTGCTTGAAGTTACAAAGCATATAAAAAAAGCCAGTGAAGAATCCACTGACTCAAATATTTTAGGTGTTCATTTTGAGGGACCCTATCTCAACCCTGAAAATCGCGGTGC
>CAZTLU010000113.1:0-1208 GCA_964614605.1 uncultured Eubacteriales bacterium | reverse complement strand
TTCAAGCGCGGTATTTTCCGCGTTGCAGGTGCAGTTGAGGCGGCTCTCGTTGACGATAGATATACAACTCAAGTTATTGCGGATTTAAGACATTTACCCCTGGGTGTGCTCAAGCTCATTTACAAATGCAAGGGTGCTGACGGAATGTATTTGATTACTGACGGGCTTGAATTCTCGGCATCCGACCTTAAAGACGGCGAAATCTGTATGCAGGAAAACGGCATTGAGGTTGTTTACGAAGACAATGTAATGAAATTAGCTGACCGTAGCTGTCTTGCAGGCAGTGCGGCTACAACGGATATGCTTGTACGAAATATGTACAAAGAGGTTGGTGTACCTCTTTATGACGCGGTTAAAATGGCATCATCAACCCCTGCACGCGTAATCGGTATTGATAACCAAAAGGGCTACATAAAAGAGGGCTATGACGCGGATATTCTCCTCTTCGACGATAATATTAACATTAAGAATGTTATGGTAATGGGCAAATTTATAAAATAAGGTAAAAATTCAGGGACGGTGAAAACCGTCCCCTTTTGTTTATACCTCAATCTTTTTTATGCAAATATCTGTAATTACCCAAACAAGCAAAGCAATTATTGAAACAAATGGCATTGCTGAATAAAGAATAGAAAAGATTTTTGTACTCTGCAAAACAAACATCAGCAGTGGTGCAACAAGACATATACAAGGCATTATTATAAAATACAAGCCTTCTTGGTCACGACTGTTCCAACCAAATGCACCGATTACAACCGCAAGAATTGGACTCCACGCAATCAAAATTGAGTGTGCCTCTCCTCTAAACAAACCAACCAAGGTTGAAATCCATATTATAGGGGTTGCAACGCTCTCGCCGACTAATGTTACAAGTCTAATGCCTGCATAATATTCTAAAATATATATAGTTGAGGTAAGAAAATACCACAAAGTAAAAATTAATGCTATAATTGTGAATTTATCAAATCTTTTTTTCATAAAATCACCTCCTTAAAATATAAATGTTACAAGGCTTTCTTCTGCATTGTTATCACCTCTTTCTATTTTTATAATTACATATAATCATAAATTTGTCAAGAAATAAATTATTTTGTTAGTGGCATGCCGAGTTCTATAGACAGCTTATAAAAAAATACTGCTAAATGTTATGGTAATGGGCAAATTTATAAAATAAGGTAAAAAATCAGGGACTGTTTTCACAGTCCCTT
>CAZTLU010000112.1:0-3461 GCA_964614605.1 uncultured Eubacteriales bacterium | reverse complement strand
AAACGGGTATCATTTCATCATTTGATACCCGTTTTTGCTTTTATGTTACATTTTTACCATAGTTATGGGATAACCCTCGTCTGAATTTGAGGAGCCTGTGAGCGTAAGCTCATTTTCGTTGACGGTAAAGGTTTCATAATAGGTTTCGCCGTTGATTGTATAATGAATTCTGTTATTTGTCACTTCATAAGCACCTTTTTTTGATGTGCAGATTTCTTCAAGAATCTTATCGGCGTAGTCTTCATAATAAAGAACATCGTCAGTAGTGAGATAATCGCCCTTTGACTCGATATTTACTCTTCCTGCCTCAACCATCAGCGCACGATATTCCTTACGAACTGCACTGATGGTTTCAATACTTATGCTGACAATGAAAGTTCCGTCTTCTTTGAACTCATATGTGGTTCTCATTTCAACATTTGTTTTTGTGATTTCGGGATTGTAGAATTCTGAATAGAACTTTTGCGGAGTTACTTTTTCATCATAAATCCATGTTCCTACAAGGTTTATATCTGTATCTGCCGCAGTTATTAATGCTGTTGTAGTTTCTTTATCGGTTGTATTTTCTGCTTTGGTTGTTGAAGTTGTAGTTGAATTAGATTCATTATTTGGCTTATCATTTTTGCAAGACGAAAACACAAAGAGTATTGACAACACAAGAATACAAGCCATTATTTTTTGAAAAGTTTTAATAAAAATCCCTCATTTAAAAAATGGCGGGAAAACCCCTCAGTCATTTTCTACGAAAATGACAGCTCCCCTTTCAGGTGAGCCGAGAGCCCCCGCCCTGTTTTTTATAAGATTTTGTTCAATGTTTCCATTGGCATTTCGCTATAAGCTGCATCGCCGTAAACTGCATAAAGTCCATCGCAAACACCCTTGATAACTACACAGGCCATCTTTGATATGTTCTTTTCACTTAACAATCCGTCGTTGCCCATAATCTTATCATAGATTGCATAGAACCTGTCATTAGCAGCCTCGAATGCATCAACATCAACAACTGTAACTGCAAGCATTGCGTCAACCTGTGCGATTGCGGCGTCAAGCTCGTTTGCATCAGCACTTGAGAGAGTTGTTCTGTCATATTCTCTCATTGTTTCAACATCTTTACGAAGTTGAAGAGTTTCTCTGCTATAGTTGAACTGTGGGAATTTATCAGGATATGAATAAACGTCTGTAAAGCTTTCATCTGTGAGAAGATGGATAATCAAGCTCATAAGAGCGTCATTTGATGCGGTTGTAGCGTGGTTCTGACCGCTGAAATAGAATGTGTGGTCAGGAAGAAGACCTTGACGAACATCCATAATTCCCTCCGGGTCAGTATGGTCGTGGTTTGGATTCCAGCAGTTGCCAAGTCCACCATCATAATCTGCAGGAAGTTTTGTGCCTACATTTACACTGTACGCACCCATTGATGTTGAATCAACCTGAATAATGCCGTCAGCCTGAGTATAGCTATAAGAAACTGCAAGCTGATAAAGTTTAACGTTGGTATCAACAATATCAAAAATCTCAACGCCTAAGCCCTTTGCTAAAAGAATGTTTCTGTCAGAATTGAGCTGAGCGTTGTAATACCAGTCAGCCTGTTCGCGAATTACAGCCATATCGTCACCTGCGAGATACTTCTCACGGCAGGTTTCATACTGACCTGACGGAATAAGTCCCCACATAAGTGTTGAATATCTAAGATAGTCATTTATAAGTGTGTCAGCAATAATATCAAGAAGATTGCTTACATCAGTTTTTGGCATAAGTCTTACTGCAAGGCTGAGCACATAGCTGAGAACATTATTTTCACCTAAAAGAGAGGTGAACATTGTTGTATAAAGTGCTTCACTTTCATCATTGATGCCATAAGTGTAGCAGTCACCGAGAAGGTTTGCACCGTCAAGGGCGGGAACTGTGAACACAATTCTGTTAACATCATTAGAAATTGAAAGGCCATTGTCAATATAAAGCTGCATAAGAGCATTAGTGATTGAACCGCCCTGGCTTACAGGAACAAGGTTAACCTTTTTAGCATCCGCATCTTCTTTTACGAACTGAATATAATCATAAAGAGCCTGTGCAGTCTGAATCATATTGCCGGTTGATACATAGTTGAAGACATAAAGATATTCTTCACCTGCAATTTCAAAATACTCTTCAACCGGGAAGTTTTTAAGAACATGCTCTTTCTGAACATCGGTAAGTGTTGCAAAGCTACCATTATAAACCTCAGGACGAACATCAGGGTCAAGATTACCGTTAGCATCACTTGACTGTTTACCCATAAGCATATCACTCAAAAGCTTTGAAACTACTTTTGCAGCCGCCTGGTCTTTATCTTGCTGAGTGATAAACATTGTTGTAACGGGGATAAGTGCAGTTGTAAGTACGGCACCAATAAACTCATTTGATACTGAAACATAGAATGGACCCGCTAAAGGATTACCATCCGCATCACATTCTTTTTCACCATTTACATAGTGATAAGTTTCACTCTGGAAAAGTCCGGGGATAATAATTGTGGGTATAACTTCAGGTTCTTTTGCGTAACCCAGAATTGACATACAGGACAATACCATAATTACTGCCAAAAGAACAGAAAGTATCTTTTTAAAGTTTTTCATACCGAATTCTCCTTTAAACAAAATTTTTACTTATATATTATATCAATTTTTCAACAAAATGTAAATAAATTCCATATGTTCAATATGTATGAAAAAAGATATATGAGTTTTATCATTTTGCACAAGACCCCTCATCACCTTGTAATATAAAAGCTTTCGTGATAAAATTTGATGATGAGGAGGCTTTGCGGTGTTTAATAAGATTAAAAAACTAAAAAATCACATAACCGACACAGTATTGTGGTTGTTATTAACCGAGCATTGCGGTTATTGCAACGCACTTATCGGAAAGGGCGAAAAGCTATGTGCTGATTGCCGAGAAAGCTTACCTCGGGTGACGGGTGAACGGTGCCGTTTCTGTGGTGCGGGCAAGGAGCGTTGCGGGTGCAAAAAGCACCGTATGGGTTATGACGGTATCACCTCCCCTTTTTACTATGAGGGCGGAATTAAGCAAGGAATTCAGAAGTTAAAATTCAACGGCAAGGAGCATATCGCATATGCTTTGGCTGAAGATATGGGGAAATCCGTAAAATCGGATTTTAGTGAAGTCAAATTTGATTTTATATGCTTTGTGCCCTTTACGGCGAGGCAGAAAATCAGGCGAAATTATAATCAAAGTGAATTATTAGCTGAGCATCTTGCAAAAATGCTTGATATTCCGCTGAAAAGAGTTCTCGTAAAGCTTTTTGATACGGACACTCAACACAGTATGAATGTGCGTAACCGCAGAGGTAATGTTTTCGGCGTTTATGATGTAAAAGACGGTGCCGATGTCAAGGATAAGACAATTTTGCTGGTAGATGATATCCGCACCACAGGGGCTACTCTTGACGAATGTGCGTGGAT
>CAZTLU010000111.1:0-3521 GCA_964614605.1 uncultured Eubacteriales bacterium | reverse complement strand
AACATAAAAATGATGGCAGACACTTTTTTGTGTCTACCATCATTATATCATTTCAATAGCAAAAAACTGTCGGGGTTATTTTTATTCTTCGGTAACTTCAGAAATAATTCGCAGAATTGCACGCACATCAATCAGTGAAATTTTACCGTCTTTATTCATATCTGCCGATAAAGTCTGAAGCTCGCTCAATTCTTCGGTACCTGAAACTGTTTTCAAAGCAAGTCGGGCATCTAAAAGAGAGATTTTTCCGTCGGCATTGATATCCCCAAGAACATAATCAAGCATCAATGAAGAAATCGCATCTTTAATAGCCGCAATATGCCGGGTAATCAAATCCTGCTCTGCTAAAGAGTAGCCTGAAACATCCTGTTCCAACAAGCTATCAAGAACTGAAAGCGATTCTTCGGTGTAAAGTCCGCGTTCAATAAGACTCACTTCTTCAATAAGAGAATTATATTCGGTATAATCTGCCTCCTGATATTCAGGTATATTAGTGATAGGAGCCGTGACAACTTCCGCATAATTTACGCCGTCATCACTTGTGATTACACAGTAATAGCAAGCAGCATTATCATCTCTTGTGGGTTCGTAGAAGAACTTTGTTGCCCCCTCAATCAGCGTGCCGTTTTCGTTTGAAACAATATCATTTTTATACCACTGATATGTACAGTTAAAGCCAAGAGCGTAAGCATATATATACTTTTCATCAATACTTACATATTCAGGCGCTTCGCAAATAATTGCCGGAACCGTAACAAATTCCTTTTCTTTCTCAGTTGCATATTCCTCAGCATATGTGTTTGGGTAACCATAGACAACATAATCGGTTTCTGGTGTTGCGGCACTAATTGAAGAAAACGAAGATGGCAAAATAATTCCCAATAATGTTTCTGGCAAACTATAAATATTTTTAACCTTATCGAACTGCACATATTCAATTGAAGAATTATTAAAAGCCCAACTATTTACTTTTACAACTGACGGAAGCCATATAGATTTTAATGATGAACAACTTGAAAAAATACTGTTGTTTAATTCTGTAATCGTAGGTAAAAATACGAATTTCAAATTAGTGCATTGATTAAATGCGTACGCACCTACATCAGTCGCATTATTAAGGCAAACTCGTCGCAACTGAGCACAACCGCTAAAAGCATATTTATCTATTGTTTCAATAATTTCACTTTTCAGTTCCTTCAAACCTGCATTTTTGAAAGCGTAACTTCCTAATATTTTAAGTGATGGCATTGAAATTTCGTTAAGTGACAAGCAACCATCAAAACCGTGCGGTTTAATCTCAGTTACCTTTTCAGAAGAAAATGATGTAAGTTCATAACAATTTTGAAATGCACTTATGTTGATTTCTGTTAATTCAGGAAGGTTAACTGTTTCGACATTCGTTCCACGGAATGCATATTCACCAATAGAAATAATTGACGAACTATTTATTTCTATAATATCCCTTGCGTTTTCAAAGGCAGATTGCATAATATTAACTGCGTTTTTAAGGTTAACATTTGAAAGATTATTACAACCTGCATAAGCAGAAATTCCTATAGTTTCAAGTTGTTCAAAAGGAAATTCAGAAATCGTACAAAGTTCAAACGCGCTTTTATTAACGATTGTTATTCCTTCACCACTGACTTTATATAGGTTTGTACATCCCGCAAAAGCTTCAGTATCAATGACAGTAGCAGTTGAAGGTAATTCAACAGAGTGAATTAAAGTATCATCTTTGAACGCAGAATTACCTACACCTTTTACTGTGATTCCATGTATGGTTTCAGGTACAATCAAATCTGTTTCTTTTCCAAAGTAACCAGTGATATAGCCTTTAGAGTCAATATCATAATTATCTTCTTCATTTTTATCACTACGAATAAATTCGCGCGTGACAATTTCGCTAAATAGCTTACCTTTAGAATATGCAACTGCAGAAATCTTAGTGTTTGTCGAGATTGTTAAAGACTCGGTATATTCTGTTCCGTTTAAAAAGCCAATATTGACAACATCTTCCATATCCTGAATTTCATCGCCTTCATAAATTACATAAAGAATTTTAGCATCTGCTTCAGGGCAGGACAATGTAAGTTTAAAACTACTTAGAAACTCACCTTCTTCAACATTAAAAACAGGCTCAGCAGTTCGGGGCATAACAGACAAAATGTATTTAAGATAAAGTGCACCTGCACCAAAACAGTTTTCGCCATCATTTTCATCCATTTTTATAGAATATTCTTTAATTTTTTCTTCAATTTCATAAGATGAAAGTTCAGGATTAACAGATTTTACATTTGCCAACCCAGCTGCAACTTGAGGTGCAGCCATTGAAGTACCATCAAGCATTGTGTAGGTATTATTAAGATAACTACTTTTAATATCATCACCGGGAGCAGCAATATCTATAGTTCCATTATAACTTGAATATGATGCCAGCGTATAATCTTTCGTTATTGCACTTACGGTGATTGCCGACTCAACACATGCAGGAGTGTAATATTTTTGTGACAAGTCTGCATGCTTATTGCCAGCAGCAACAACTACATTTACATTTTGTTCGGTTGCAGCATCAATAGCGTCAGTCATTGTCTGACTTTCACCCTCGGAGGTAAGGCTTAAATTGATAATGTCTGCACCATCAGCAACAGCCATATCCACAGCAATTGAAATTAAGCTTATTGTTCCTTTTCCACGGTTATTAAGGACCTTATATGGCTTTATCATAACATTACTAAGTGAATTATCAGCAACTATGCCCGCAACATGGGTGCCATGGCCATAGTCATCTTCGCAACTGCTTTCTTCGCCACTACTACTTAAATTAACACTACTCTCGATAAGTCTGCCTTCTAACAATTCATGGTCCGTATCGACGCCACTGTCTATAACCGCAACCATAACATCTGCAAGTTGAATTTGTGCCAATTCATCTTTTATATCGTCAAATCCTATTTCTTTTGAATTCCAACTTTCCACTTTATCAACAATTTCATAGTAATACCCTGAAGAGAAACCATCAAAAATTGAAGAATTATTCACATCAGCCTGAACAGTTGCAATATAATCAGGTTCAACATATTCAATTTCATCGCAAGATAAATAATACTGATAAGCATAAATCGCCTGTTCAACAGAAGAATATTGCAAAATATAAAGATTTTTGTACCCGCTTACACAATCAATTGCGTCCAAATAATCTATTTTGTCGTAGGATTTAACTATTAAACGTTTCGATTCGAAATTCTCAGGCGAAAGGTCATAATCTTTGAGAACATTTTCCATGCTGGTTTCATTTTCATCCTCAGACGATTCAGAGTCAAAATATGAATTGTAATTAGAATTATATTGAATAATAAAATCAAAATTACTTTCTGCCTCTGTATTTTCACAATCACGAGAATCATATTTACGTACCAAATCTGTGAGCTCAAAAGCAAAACGTTCAAGTGAATTTTTCTGAGGAACGGTTTCAGCCACAGCAACCCACCCCACAGAAAGCGAGGTAACTAATAATACAAAGG
>CAZTLU010000110.1:1719-3526 GCA_964614605.1 uncultured Eubacteriales bacterium | reverse complement strand
ACAAACCCCAATTTGTCTTACACGTAAAAATGGCGGGGTCAATGCCCCGCCTGAACTGTTATTTAACATTATTTACTTTTACAATTTCCCCTGTTGCGTCCTTATCAACAACAAAAGTGATTGTGTCGCCAACATTGAGAATTACAATTCTTTCAGCATCCTTAACGGCAACCTTATAATATGCTGAATTGTCAACTAACTTAATATAGAAATAGGTTTCGCCGCCTGTAATTACACTACGGATTTCTTCAACCGTGCCCGTAACATCAACAGTTTCCACTGTGGGCGCTTCGTTTTCAACATCCTCGCCCATTGAGTCAACATCAACATCCACGCTCACGCCGTTCTTTTCAAGCTCTGCCGCATAGCTTTCGGTACATTCTGCAAGGCTTGAGCCTACACCAACAACAGTTGACTGCTTAACATTAACCATTGCGTACATTTTAACAAGCTCGCTGGAGTCTTTAAGGGCCATAAAGTATGTGGGCTCACCACTCACATTGAGAAGTATGGGGAATGTTGCCGAGTAACCATACTGCTGAACCTTACCCTGTGCAGAGGTCTGCGCAGTATTTTCAAGAGCACCCGAAACCTGATAATAGCTTGCCTCTTTTGTTCTCTGATTTATAAGAACAAAACCGATAATTGACTGGTCAGAGCTGATTGAAGTTACGCCTGTGTACATATAAACATCATCGTTAAGAGCTAAATAATTGTAGCCCGAAGATGTTACTTTTACATTTTCCTGACCGATGATTGAGTTCCAGAAACCGTTGTTATATTTGCCGTAGTAGTTATACTGTTCATTAACGATAGTCGCAGAATAAACCTGGTCAAGCCACTGAAATTCTTCATCGGTTACAAACTTATCTGTAGGAAGGTTCGTTGTACCGTCAAGGCTTGTAGAAACAAGGGTTGTGTCACCTGTGATTGAGTCAACAATAACCGCACCGATTACATCGGTACCGCCGAAAAGACCGATTGTCTTATCAAGCACGGGAACAATCCAATAGGGTCTGCCTGTTTCGTCGATTTCAAATGAAGGCTCATCAAGAATGAGTGAGGGATATTTGAAACGCACATGGCGGATAAGATATTCATTGAAGTGCTCTGCGGGTGAATATTTCATACCCTCTTCAAGTCTTACTGTTTCTGCCTTTTGAGTTGTCATATCAACGATGATATATGCAGGAATACCCTCTTTTGTATTCTTAAGCCATTTGAAAACATCACCGTAATCAAGCGACTGAACACGCACGGGAGTGCCCTGATAGTTAATCTGTGTTGAATAATAGCTGTTTACCGTGAACTGTGAAACATAGTCAGAAAGCTCGCCGAGTGCACGGGTAGCAATCATTTTTGAAGAGTCCTTATCAAGACGCGGAACGCTACTGAAATCAATTTCAGCAATGTCCTCTGTGAAATCGCCCTCTTTAACATCAATAATTTCCGCATAATCTTTTGCACGGAAAATTGTTGCACCCGTAAGATAACCAACACCAATAATAACTGCGAGCACAAGAATGAGCGCTATTGGGATTTTAACCTTATTCTTTGCATATTCCATATATTCGGGTCGAAAATATGCCTTTGACACAACGCCAAAAATACCGATATATGCAACAAGAACAATTGCAATGTAAATATAAAGATCGATTGCCTTGAAATTGAGTGCGGGAAGCATAAAATAATAAGCCACAGCCGCAACTACAAGAGTAAGCACAAGGCTTATGAGAACTCTTTTAAGCGTACTTCCGCCGGGCTCAACGCTTTTTACATTTTTGCCGCCGAAATCAACATTGATTGG
>CAZTLU010000110.1:0-1619 GCA_964614605.1 uncultured Eubacteriales bacterium | reverse complement strand
CTTATCCGCAATTTATTTGATTATTTTCTTGCAATATTCACTTGCTGCGCATTTTTCGCAATATGCCTTGCGTGCAGTACATACTGCTCTGCCGTGGAGGACACAACGATGGCAGAAATCATTACTTTCTTCGGGAGGAAGAATTTTACGAAGCTCCATTTCCACTTTCTTCGGGTCCTTTGTATCCACTAACCCCATTCTGTTTGTAAGTCTGATTAAATGAGTATCCGTCACAACCGCAGGCTTGCCGTAAACATCACCCACAATTAAATTTGCAGTTTTTCTGCCAACACCCTGCAAAGAGGTCAAATCTTCAATGTTATCGGGCACAACTCCGCCGAAGCGGTCGCGCACTCCCCTTGCCATTTCGATTATATCTCTCGCTTTTCCGTGATAAAATCCGCAGGAGTGAATGATATCTTCAATGTCTTTAACATCGGCATTCACATAATCGTCAAGGGTTCTGTACTTTGCAAAAAGTGCAGGTGTCACCAGATTCACTCGAGCATCGGTGCACTGTGCCGAAAGTCTTGTCGCAACCAAAAGCTCAAAGGGGTTTTCAGCCGTTAAACTGCAAATTGCATCGGGATATTCATTTTTAAGAGCGTCTACAAGAAGTCTTGCGCGTTCTTTTTTAGTCATAGCTTACTCCGGATAATTCATATTCTTGGGCAGACCCAAAAGATAATCTGCCGAAACATTGAAATACTTACAAAGAGCCTTGATATCACCAAGTGACGGCTCAGTTGTGCCTGTTTCCATAAACGAAACCTTACGCTGAGTAATACCCAACGCATTGGCAAGGTCTTTCTGTGTTATTGTGGGGATTTTTGCGCATCTCAGATATTTTAATCTTTCACTGAATTCCATTTAAATACACCCTCATATCTATGTCTTTTCAGGTTAATGAGAAATTAGCCTTTTTAAGACGTGCAGATATCTTACCACAAAAAAAGTTTAATTTAAAGATGTAGAATAAAAATAACTATACAAACTTTTCCTGAAAACTTTGTGAGTTTTTACAAGAGTTTTCGACAATTTAAACATAGTTGTTTTTTATCTATAGGCTTAATGAGTTGTATTTTTATTATTTTAGGTATATAATATCTTAAGTTATTTTTAACAAGAAGAGGTAATTCGAATATGAAAAAAGAAATAAGTTTCAGAGAACTTAACTGTAATTTTACAAAGATGTTAAGCGAAGATTGGGCTCTGCTCACCGCAGGTACAGTCGATAATTTCAACACAATGACAGTAAGCTGGGGCGGTGTTGGTGAGCTCTGGAACAAAGATGTTGGCTTTGTTTTTGTGCGCCCCCAAAGATATACCTATGAATTCATTGAAAAGAATGAATACTTTTCACTTTCGTTCTTTGGCGGTGACTTCAAGAAAGAATTAGGCATCTGCGGAAGCAAATCGGGCAGAGATATTGACAAAATGGAGGCTACGGGCTTTACTCCCGTTGATTTGGGAAATGCCGTTGACTATGAACAGGCAAAAATTACAATTGTTATGAAAAAACTTGCTTATCAAGATATGAAACCCGACGGATTTATCGACGAAGCAATTATGAAAAACTACGCAAATAACGATTTTCACAGAATTTATGTGGGAGAAAT
>CAZTLU010000109.1:0-3656 GCA_964614605.1 uncultured Eubacteriales bacterium | reverse complement strand
CGTGCAATGCGTGAAAATTATCAGAATTTTAAAGATGTTCAGATAATAAATATGCTCCTTTTAGGTGAAACACCTTGGGTTGACGAAGAGGTTAAAGGGCACTTTTCATATAATTCATTCTTTGCCTCGGGTACAAATCGCAAAGCGATTTCAACGGGAATTGCAGATTTTACAACCTGCTATCTGTCAGAAGCCCCCATGGTGCTTCGCGACTATGTTAAACCCCGTGTAACTGTTATGTCAGTTGCCCCGCCCGATGAAGAAGGCTATGTTTCACTTGGTACAAATGTTGACTATATCGAAACAACGCTTTCACATTGTGAATTGAAAATTGCACAGGTCAATGAGAATGTGCCTTATACATACGGCAATGCAAGAAAGCATATTTCAGAATTTGATTATTTTGTTGAGTGCAACGAAGGTTTACCTGAAGTACCCGCACCGCCCATTACTGAGGTTGAAATGCAGATTGGTAAAAATTGCGCGTCACTTATAAATGACGGTGATTGCATTCAGCTTGGCATTGGCGGAATTCCCAACGCAATCTGCGAAGAATTAAAGCATAAAAAGGATTTGGGACTTCATTCTGAGATGGTTGGCGACGGTGTTGTTGACCTTATAAAGAGCGGAGTTATCAATAATTCAAAGAAAAATCTTAACAACGGCAAAACAATTCTTGGCTTTGCATTCGGCACCAAAAAGCTTTTTGATTTCTTAAACGGCAATAAAGATGTCATAATGACACCTATGGATTATGTGAATAATCCGGTTGTTATCGCACAGAACGACAATATGGTGTCTGTAAATTCTGCAATCGAAATCGACCTTATGGGTCAGGTGGTGGCAGACACAATCGGGCTTAATCAGTTTTCGGGTGTCGGAGGTCAAGTGGATTTTGTCCGCGGTGCAACAATGAGCAAGGGGGGGCGTTCAATTATCGCAATGCCCTCGTCAGCAAAGGGCGGTACAATCTCAAAAATCGTTCCCAAGCTTACTGATTATTCAGCGGTTACAACCACAAGAAATGATGTGAATTTCGTTGTAACCGAATACGGTATCGCCCAGCTTAAAGGCAAAACAATGAAAGAACGCGCAAGAGCTTTAATTTCTATTGCTCACCCCAATTTCCGCGAGGAATTGTGCAGAGTTTTTGAAGAAAGATTTAATGAAAAGCTTTGATTTTGCCGATTAAAGCGTCAAAGTGAAAAAATAAGAGTAAAATACGGCGATTTAAGAGCGGAAACTCTTTACAAATCGTCGTTTTTTTATTAAAATAATATATTATATAAAATGGCGTAGTCTTTACTCACCTTATCAGAAAGGAAAATGGAATATGACTTCAGAACAATTGAAGATATTTCTTGCAATGGCGGGCTATATGCTTGTTGTTATCGGTATCGGTATTTTCTTTGCCCGCAGAGCAAACAAAAATACAGAAAACTACTTTCTCGGCGGCAGAAGTTTGGGCCCTTGGATTGCGGCTATGAGTGCCGAGGCATCGGATATGAGTGGTTGGTTGCTTATGGGTCTTCCCGGGCTTGCTTATTGGTGCGGTCTTGCAGACGCAACATGGACAGCTTTGGGCCTTGCCGTTGGTACATATCTTAACTGGCTTATCGTGGCAAAAAGACTTCGTAATTATTCAGCAGTGAGCGGTGACGCAATTACAATTCCCGAGTTCTTCAGCAATCGATTCCATGAAAATACAAAGGTAATCAGAATAATCTCATCTCTTTTCATTCTTGTGTTCTTTACGGTTTATGCAGGCAGTTGCTTTGTTACCTGCGGTAAGCTTTTCAGCACACTTTTCGGTTATTCATATCACTCAATGATGATTGTGGGTGCACTTTTCGTTATTATTTATACTTTCCTTGGCGGTTTCCTCGCTGAAAGTGCATCTGACTTTATGCAAAGTATTGTTATGATTGTTGCTCTTGTTTCAGTTCTTGTGTTGGGCACAATCAATGCAGGTGGAATTGACGCGGTTATTCAGAATGCACAGGGCATTGCAGGTTATTTCTCACTTGCAGAGGTTGCAAACCCCGTGACAAATGAGGCGGGTATGCAGCTTGTTGAAAACGGAGTTCCTGTATTTGGTGCAGAGTCACCCTATCCCTTGCTCACAATCGTTTCAATGCTTGCTTGGGGTCTTGGTTACTTCGGTATGCCTCAGGTGCTTCTTCGCTTTATGGCAATCCGTGAAGCAAAAGAGCTTAAAAAATCAAGAAGAATTGCAACGGTATGGGTTGTGATTTCTCTCTTCGCGGCAGTTGCAATCGGTATTGTTGGCCGTGCAATGCTCCCCGTGGCAGAAGAACTTCTTACAAAGAGCGGTGCAGAAAATGTATTCGTTCTTATGAGTGAAAGCCTTCTTCCGCCTCTTCTTGCAGGCGTAATTATGGCGGGCATTCTTGCCGCAACAATCAGTTCATCTGACTCATATCTTCTCATTGCATCTTCAGCACTTGCAAACGATGTTTTTAAGGGCGTAATCAAAAAGGATGCAAATGATAAAACAGTTATGTGGATGTCCCGTGTTGCTCTTGTGGTAATCGCACTTATCGGTATGGTGATTGCTTGGGATGAAAACAGCGTTATCTTCAATGTTGTTTCTTTCGCTTGGGCAGGCTTCGGCGCAACATTTGGTCCGCTTATGCTCTTCTCACTTTTCTGGAAGAGAATAAACCGTGCGGGTGCAATCGCAGGTATGGTTTCGGGTGCGGCAACAGTATTTATCTGGAAGCTTGTGCTCAATCCACAGCTTGGCGGTGTGTTCACAATTTACGAGCTTTTACCCGCATTCGTAGTTTCTTCAATATTCATTGTTGTGGTTTCGCTTATCACAAAGAAGCCTTCTGCTGAAATTGAAGAAGAATTTGAAAAGGCAAAAATCGGTGCAACAGAATAATATTTGGAAAATATTTCAATAATAAATATATAAAGGAATGAATATCCAATGAAAAACACAGAAAAAACACTTGAAAAGCTTGTTGCTCTCTCAAAGGGCAGAGGCTTTGTATATGCAGGCAGCGAAATTTACGGCGGACTTGCAAATACATGGGACTACGGTCCTCTCGGCGTTGAGCTTAAAGAGAATATCAAAAAGGCTTGGCGCAAAAAGTTTATTCAGGAGAATAAATACAATGTAGGTCTTGACAGTGCAATTCTTATGAATCCGCAGACTTGGGTGGCTTCAGGTCACCTTGGTGGTTTCTCTGACCCTTTGATGGACTGCTGTCAGTGTAAAACTCGTCACCGTGCAGATACTCTTATTGAGAATTTTGACGGCACAAATGTTGCAGGCTGGTCAAATGAGCAGTTGAGCGATTACATCAAGGAACATTCAATTCCTTGTCCCGATTGCGGTGCTCACAACTTCACAGATATCCGTCAATTCAACCTTATGTTCAAGACTTTCCAGGGCGTTACAGAGGACTCAACATCTGAAATCTATCTTCGTCCCGAAACTGCACAGGGTATTTTCGTAAACTTCCAGAATGTGCAGAGAACTACAAGAAAAAAGGTTCCTTTCGGTGTTGCACAGATTGGTAAATCTTTCCGTAACGAAATCACACCCGGTAACTTCATTTTCCGAGTCAGAGAGTTTGAGCAGATGGAGCTTGAGTTCTTCTGCAAGCCCGGCACAGACCTTGAGT
>CAZTLU010000108.1:0-3807 GCA_964614605.1 uncultured Eubacteriales bacterium | reverse complement strand
CCTACGGCACCTTCGCCGCAGTAATTTACGGCGTAATTTGTTATATATTTAAATTATATTAAAATCGCGTAGGGACAGACATCCTTGTCTTTCCGCAAAAAACAAGGCTCACCGAGTGGTAAGCCTTTTTTCTATTTACCCAATTCTTTTAAAAATCCGCTTTGATATGCCGACAAAAGCATTGTAAGTCCGTCAATCCGTTTACGGATTGCCTCGCCGTCGTCAGTTTCAGAAACGCGAATTCTCTTTTCTGCCACATCAAAAACCGAGGTTGTTGAAAGAATATCCTTGTTACCCTCAATGGCCTTTGCGGCACCCTCAAAGGGCTCGTGAGATATAATTCTCATTCCGTAAGAATTGTAAACCAGCGTGTACCCCGCTGTACCCGTTCTGTCCTGATAAGCACGGCAGAAACCGCCGTCAATAACAATAAGTCTTCCGTTTGCCTTTATGGGACTTTCGCCCTTTATTCTGCGCACGGGAATGTGTCCGTTTATTATGTGACTGTGCTGATTATGAAGCCCGAATTCGTCAAGAATTTTAAGGCACGCTGATTCATCGTGATACAAATCATAATAATGATTTCTCGGCTCACCGTGTGCGGTGGGGTCGCTAATCAATAATCTTTCAAAGGTGCGGATATGACTTCTGCCGAAAAGCGGTGAATGGCGACCGCACCACAAAAACCACATCAAGTCTTTGCCCTGCTTTTCCTCAGCAGAATTCCACGGCGCAAAATATCCGCGACGGATAATTCTTTCAATGGCATCTAAAAGCGCCTTGCCGTGAAGCTTTTTACCCTCAATTTCAAGGTCCATCAGCGAGCCGTCTTCATTCATGGGAATACAGCCGTGGAACAAAAGATTATTATTGCAACACTTGTAAAGTCCGCCGTTTGTAAAGAGGAAATCAACATGACGCTGAAGCTTTTCGCTGTGACGGAAGGCATCTTTTAACTGCTCCATTAACTGCTCTTCTTCAGGAGTAAGGAGGTAAGGGTCGGCAGGGTCGATTGTGGGGAAATCACAGTCTTTCAATGTGTAAACCGCGCCGTCAAATTCAGCCGTGCCCTTTGCGTAATCAATCTTGTTAAGAATAAGGCGGTCGTCCATATTAAAATTGGGATTTCGGCGAATAATCTCACCCTCTAATTTGAAGAGTATCACTGCAATTGCCTTGTGCATTTTTGCTACAAGCTGGGGCGAATTTGTCACATAAACCGCGGTGTCGCCGTCACTTTTAGGCATAAAGCAAGAGATATTTTTGTCCTTGTAAACCTCGGCGGCAAAGAGTGCCAGAGGTCGCAGGTTTATTCCGTAGCCCACCTCAATGGTGTCGAGATTTCCGTAAGAAAAAGCATTGTTGAGGGCGTTTGCAATACAGGTACGGCTGCCCGTTGCGGCACCCATCCACAGAATATCGTGGTTGCCCCATTGAATGTCAACACCGTGATATGAGATTAAATCATCCATAACAATGTCGGGGCGTGAGCCACGGTCAAAAATATCGCCGACAATGTGCAAACGGTCAACAATCAAGGTTTTTATGGTAGCGGTCAAATCCACAATAAAATTCTCTGCCTGACCTAAATCTATAATCGACGAAAGTATGTTTTCGTGATAAGCAAGGCGGTTGCCGTCAGCAGTGTGAGGGTCAACCATAAGCTCTTCCAATATGTATGCATAATCGGGCGGCAGAGCGGCACGCACCTTACTGCGAGTGTATTTTGACGCAACAAGACGGCACACGGGCAATAGCTTTTTAAGTACCTGACGGTAATATTCTGACGGGTCGGCGTATTTATCCCTTGCCTCGCGAAGCTTCGCCTTTGGGTAATAAACCAGCATTGCAAGCTCTGACAATTCGTTGGGACTGAGCCTTTCATCATAAAGAATATCAAGCTTTTCACGGATTGAACCCGAAGCATTGTTGAGAATGTGGCGAAATGCCTCGTATTCGCCGTGAATGTCAGAGATAAAATGCTCTGTACCCTTTGGCAAATCAAGATTGGCGCGTAAATTTATGATTTCTGCCGCCGCTGTGCTCATGGTGGGATATTGCTTTGAAAGTGCTTCAAGATAAAGTCTGTTTTCTGCAAACTGTGTGTCAGTATACCGTTTCATAAGCCACCTCAAAATATTTGATATTTTTATTTTATCATAGGGATTTTTCAAAGTAAATATGACACAAAAATCAAACATTAAAAATTATAAAAGAACAAAATATTTTGCTAATAACAAAGTGGCGGGAGCATAGCCCCCGCCCTACTATATATTATTTTTTCTTTTTTAAGCCAATCAATGCCACTCCGCTGAATGTCATTGCAATGAATGCCGCCGCTACTGTTGTATTGTAATCCGTATTCGGAATTTCAACATCTGTTACAAGATTGTCAGAGTTTTCGTCTTTGTTTGTACTATCGGTTGTATCGTTATTTGAATTATTATCATTTTCTTTGATTTCAATCTTTGTTGTCGCCTCACCGTCTGTGAAAACAACTGAAACTGTATGCTCGCCTGCATCAAGAGTTTTAAGATAATCTGCTTTAAACTCAATTATTGTGCTACCCTCTGTTGCAGTGTAATAACTGCTGTCAACAAACTCACCGTCAACCTTAACACCTGTAAACTTGCTGAATTCACCGTCAGCCTTGATGGTGAGTACATTGGCGTCCGAATTTACAACAGAATTTGCACCTTCGATGATGTTATACTCTACTGGTTCTTCGTAATTCACATCTAAAAATGCAATGTCTATTTTTTCTATTTCTGCAGGAACTCTGCCATTTATTACAGATTCATTCATTGAACACCAATATGAACTATATTCATAAGAAATTAAATCGTATGGATATGAACAACCGCAATCACAATTTCCACCATGCCCTGCGTAGAATTGTACGCTAGCCACTTCAGCATTTTCATCATAAATTGATGCGCTCATTTTATTTACAAAAAAACCATGATAATCACTATCACTAAAAAGCCAAGTATCATTAACTGATAATTTTACTGGATGACCGTCTCCCCACTCAGCACCTTCTTGTGAATAATATTCCTCGCTAATAAAAAACTCTGCATCTTGTTTCACAGTAACTTTACCGCCTTCTTCTAAAAAAGAGAACCGATAAGTTGGTATTCCATTTGAATCGTAAACTACGCCCACCTTTTCCGACACCTTTTCAAGCTCAAATGTCACCTCTGTTCCGGGGATTTGTACTGTTACATTCTCAACATAGTTGTATTCAATATCTGTGCCTGGGATTGTTGAAGTCACTCTGTTAAGTGTACTTGCCGCGGTTACGGAGGTTATAACGGATAAACACATCACAACCGCCAACACTAATGTTATAATTTTCTTTTTCATTTTTATCGTCCTTTCAAATTGATTTGTTAGCATTTTAACCTATTTCAGATTAAAAGTCAATAACCTAAAACAGATTATCATATACTTTTTTTGGTGATTTTTATGTACAGACGAATTCGTGATTTAAGAGAAGACCGCGATATGAACCAAACTCAAGTGGCAAAAATGCTTGGAATGTCACAAACGGGATATTCAAAATATGAAACAGGTGAAAATGATTTACCCACCACAGTTCTTATAAAACTCGCCGATTTTTATAATGTAAGCATTGACTATCTTTTAGACCGAACGGACGACCCAAAATTCAATAAAATAACAAAATAAAATCATAATCACCGTGCATAATATTAACGGTGATTATTATGAAAAAAGAAAATAAAAACAAGAACAAAGACGCGGGTAGGCTCAACGAAGCGACTGAATATATCGTCGACGACCCTG
>CAZTLU010000107.1:0-3843 GCA_964614605.1 uncultured Eubacteriales bacterium | reverse complement strand
TTCAGGTGTGGGGCGCACCGCCCAGCACCGAGCCCGAAACAGAAGAATCCACAACCGAAAAAAATAACGGCGGATTTTTCGGATTCGACTTTTTCGGATAAAATTTTATACAGATAAACAGACATCGCAGGGTGTCTGTTTTTTTGTCATTCTGAGCGAAGCGAAGAATCTATACTGTGGCAAATATTGAATTCGTGAGATTCTTCGTCACTTTGTTCCTCAGAATGACATTTTTTAGTTTTATGAAAAACCTCTTGACAAATCCGTCTACATAGTGTAGACTAAAATTGTCGACAAGTTGTAGACTAAAGGAGGTAATCTTATGAACGAAATGAAATTGGGTGTGGTTGAATCCCGTTTTGCCGATATTATCTGGCAAAATGAGCCTGTTTCAACTGCAGATTTAGTTAAACTTTGCGAAAAAGAGCTTAAATGGAAGCGCACTACTACATATACAGTGCTTAAAAGACTTTCAGAAAGAGGAATTTTCAAAAACAATAACGGAATGGTAGTTTCCCTGATTTCACGCGAGGATTTCTATTCAATGCAGAGCGAAAAATTTGTTGAGGAAACCTTTAACGGCTCGTTGCCTGCTTTTCTTGCCGCATTCACATCAAGAAAAAACTTGACCACGGAGGAAATTGCCGAGCTTCGCCGTATTGTTGCAGAATATGAGGAGGATTGATTATGGAAAACATATTTCTTGACCTTTTCAATATGAGTATAAATGCGTGCTGGCTTGTGCTTGCAATCATACTTTTCAGATTAATCTTCAAAAAAGCACCAAAATCACTCCGCGTAATTATGTGGGGCTTGGTGGGACTTCGCCTTATTTGTCCATTTTCATTTGAAAGTGTGTTAAGTCTTATTCCAAGTGCAGAGCCCGTACCGCCTGAAATTATCCATTCAAATTCCTCGGCAAATTTAAGCGGAGTAGACATTTTGAATTCCGTTGGCAATAATCAAGTCAATTATGATTTGGGAATTCAGAGCGGTAGCATTGTTTTTAATGAATATACCGCACCTGACGGTAACACAATAAACCCCTTGCTTATTATCACATATATCGCTTCAATTATTTGGATTGTTGGTATGGTTGCAATGCTTTTATATACCCTTATCAGCTATTTGCGAATTGTCAGAAAAGTGCGCGAGGCAACACCGCTTCAAGAAAATATCTGGATTTGTGACAATATATCAACACCGTTTATTCTCGGCATTATCAAACCCCGCATTTTCTTGCCTTCATCAATGAATGAGCAGGATTTAGAGTTTGTGATTGCTCACGAAAAAGCACATCTTAAACGCCGTGACCACCTTTGGAAGCCCTTGGGCTTTGCACTTTTGACTGTTTATTGGTTTAACCCTTTTTTGTGGGTGGCTTATGTGCTTCTTTGTCGCGACATTGAGCTTGCCTGCGACGAAAAGGTTATCAAGGAATTGGGTACAGAAATTAAAAAGCCATATTCCGAGGCACTTATAAATTGCAGTGTGCCGCGAAAAATGATTTCTGCTTGTCCTCTTGCTTTCGGCGAAACAGGAGTAAAGGGCAGAATAAAATCCGTGCTCAATTATAAAAAACCTGCATTCTGGGTAATTGTTGTGGCGGTTGTAACCTGTGTTGTACTTGCAGTTTGTTTTATGACAAATCCCGAAACATCAAATGATGATAATTCTTCGCAACAAGAGAATAACATTCAGAACAATTATGGAATTACCAATATAACAAACGGCTCTGAATATGATGGCGTTTCAATCAACTTTGAAACAGCATCTTTTTCAGGGGAGTCAAGATATATTGAACTTCTGTGGGAAAACCAGACGGATAAACCCGTTTCTTTCGGTGAACCTTGCTACATTTATAAAAAAGTCGGCTCAGAATGGATAGAGTGTGAACTCCCCGAAAACTACGCTTGGAATTTGCTTGCATATTTGTTGAATGCTGATAGCACAACAACTCACGAATACGGACTTTATGGCTATGAGGAATTCGCGACAGGTGAATACCATTTTGAAACGTATTTCTCTTTTGAAGAAAATCATCAAAAGAATTATAAGGTCTGGATTGAGTTTGAATTGGTGGGTATAACTGCCCAAAGCGATACTTACGAACCGATTGAACTTGTTTATGACAATGGAATGTTTTCATTTGTTCAAACCATTGATATTGCACCCACATATTATGTTACAAATAATATGAAGCTTACAGAGGTATTTCCCAACGGTTTGCTATATGAAAGAGGAACGCTTGAAGAAATTTCTCTTAATGAAGAAAATTGGGATTCAAGATTTTCGTTGGAAATGTGGAGCGAAGGCTATTCATGTTCACAGATAAAAGAGAATAATAAAAAGGCCTGGCAGTTAAAAGTAGATAACGGCAAAGACGATATTTCAATCCTGTATCTTTTGCTTGAACAAAAAGACGGTACATATTTTATTGCGCACGGAATGTATAATAACCAAAGTGAAAATCCAAGAAATAAAGATGATTCTTTAATAAGATGGTTATATCTAGTTGCGAAAAATCCCACAGAAAGCTCGGTTGGCAGTGCGGACGCTCCCGACGGTACACTTCAGTATTTTTATAACAGGGGTAAAGACCAAGCGTATCTTTCATTAAATCCCGAAACTAAAAGTTTTTCATTTACGTTTTCGCTGTTTAGCAGTTATCAGGCACGTGGCACTTATGAAGAAATTTACGATTGTCTTGAATTGGAAACCGATGACAGAAATGAATATCTCTTTCTAAAAGAGGGAGAAAACTTAATTTTCATCGCAGCTAAATCCTCACCAATGCCCCAATTTAAATATTCTGAGGGTGCAACAGAAGAGGTATGTGTACCCGACGGTGCAGTTTTTGAGTTGCAAGAAAGTGCAGATAATACAGATAAAACTGTTTTCAATGAAGCTTTAATTCAGCTCATAAGTGAGGTTGGTGATATTGATGCAATTCACTATCCAACAGAAGAAGAGGGCAAAAATGCACTTATTTTAATAGGCAGAGCAAATGGGGCAGAGATTGCCAAGCATCTAAAAACAGTTGATTGGAAAGAGTGTAAGGCACCGTCAGAGTCGCTCTCATCTCCCGGTTCTGCAGAGCTTATCATTGATGATAACTATAGAATTACGGTTTATAAAAAGAAAAATGTGTTTTCTCATGCTTATGCGGTAATCACATATAACGGTGCAAAAACATATTATCGTGCAGATGCTGATGATTATGAAAATATCGTTGATTTACTAAAACCTCCTTATAGCGCCTCTGTTTCGTGGGCAAATTATTCGGATGGTGCGTTTATTGGTGGCTTAAATGCCGATAAATTCCATATAAGTCATACAAAGCACATTCCGATTTTTAAATTCGATAGTGTTGATGACCTGAATAATTTTAAATCACTTTACGGTGAAGTTTTAACAATGGATAAGGGAATGGATGAAATCCCATCATTTAATTCGGTAACTGCTAATTATGACGATACATTTTTTGAGGATAACTCATTATTACTTGTTTATGTTGAGTCGGGTAGTATGTCATGGCGATATGGTGTTGAAAGTATTTCAGTTAATAATACTTCGCTTTTAGTAAAAGTAGAAAGAACAGATAATAACGAAACGGGTGACAGTGCAATGTCGGGTTGGTTTATCACCATTGCAATGGATAAAGAAGAATTAGAAAACTATACCGAATTCGACGCAATAATGCTTGAAGAATAAAAATAAAAGAGCGGCTCACCCGAGTCGCTCTGATTTTTTGTCTTTTTGTAATAAGTGGGCAAAGACTTTATATCTTCACACAATCCATTGCGGGAATATTAATACCGTTTATGGTCACATCGTTGCTTG
>CAZTLU010000106.1:0-3878 GCA_964614605.1 uncultured Eubacteriales bacterium | reverse complement strand
ACCACTAAATACAAAAAAAGCCCAGCTTTTGCTAGACTTTTTCGACAAACTGAGAGGACTGAGAAATCAGTCCTCTTTTTAATGCAAAGTGCTGAATGCTGAATGCGGAGTGATGAATGTAGAGGCAATTCACGAATCGCCCGTTTAATCATCATACATTGCCTGAAAAACAAACCGTGTTGCAAACATTACACCTTTAATAAATGCATGCCGTTCGCTGATTCGACTAATTTCAGATACAGCTCTGTCGTATTCATTAAGAAAATCAATTTGCTCATCTGTAAGCTTTGAACGGAATTTGTTTTCTTTTTTAGAATAGTTTTGTATAAGAATATCTTCTTTTTTAGTGTTTTTAATTGGTATTTCAATTAAATAATAATTCCATAAATCTTCTAAATCCTGTCGCATAATTTCACCTCCCTAAAACTACTTTAAGTAGTCTTTATAATTATATACTACTATTTGTAGGATTTCAACACATTCAACTACATTTTGTAGTAATATACAAAAGAGGGAGGATTTAATTATGGATTACAGACAAAAATTTAAGAATTACAGAATAGATAATGATTTAACACAACAGGACGTAGCTCGAATTTGCGAAGTTAGTGACGCAACAGTAGGACATTGGGAAACACTCAAAAGGCACATGCACATTGATTGTATTATAACTTTATGCAAGTATTATAATGTTTCTGCTGATTATATATTGGGGTTAATTAAAGAAGAAAGAAAAATAAAATAGTTAATGATGGGTGTATGAGTTAATGGAAATATTATTTGGCATATTTTTTATATTGTTTTTAGGAATATTTATATATAATCTTGTTATGAATATTGCTCAATGGCACAAGAATAATCAGTCGCCAAGATTATCGGTTGATGCAAAAATTGTAGCCAAAAGAACTCACAGAAGTCATCATCACCATCATCATAATGGTCATATGCATACAACCCATTCCACATCCTATTATGTAACCTTTGAGGTCGCAAGCGGTGACAGAATGGAGTTGAATGTCAAGTCTTATGACTACGGTATATTGGCTGAAGGGGATTTCGGTACCCTTTCATTCCAAGGAACTCGTTATCTTGGGTTTGACAGAAAAATCTAAAAACTTTACAAATCGGCGGAGTTTACTTCAGCAGATTTTTATATGTTACTAATATGGTAAGATTGTAGGGGTCGGCGACCTCGACGACCCGTGAGTTCTATTATCACTCATTACGGGCTGCCGGGGTCGTCAGCCCCTACAATTTTGGTGCGAACATAATTTTGCACTTTGCGCTTTGCATTTTGCATTTCAATAAAAATTTCGTTATTTTGCAAAAAATCTATTGACAAATCTTGTTTATTTGTGATAAACTATTCGAGCATGCGGACTTGGGTCCGTGGATTTGTTATGCAATAAATATGTATGGGGGTGAATCAAAGAATGCCAACCTTTAACCAGCTCGTTCGTAACGGAAGAGAAACTCTCGTTAAGAAGTCTAAGGCTCCCGCTCTCGGTAAGGGTCTCAACTCAAAGAAGAATGTTATGACAAATAACAATTCTCCCCAAAAGAGAGGTGTTTGCACTGTTGTTAAGACAGATACACCTAAAAAGCCTAACTCAGCTCTTAGAAAACTTGCCAGAGTTCGTTTGACAAACGGAATTGAAGTTTCTGCTTATATTCCCGGCGTTGGACACAATCTTCAGGAACACTCTGTTGTTCTTATCAGAGGCGGCCGTGTTAAGGACCTTCCCGGTGTGCGTTATCACATTATCCGTGGTACACTCGATACTCAAGGTGTTAACGGAAGAATGCAGAGCCGCTCAAAGTACGGTGCAAAGCGTCCTAAGGCAGCAAAAAAATAATAGGTTAATTGTTTAAAGACAGAATCTTCTTGTAAGGCAATATTCATATGAATATTTGTCCAACGAGAGTGTATATATAAATATATATGCCTTTTTCGTTGGTGCCACGGGGTTTTGTCACTCGAGTACCTATGATATCATTAATATGAAGGAGGGAAGCGCAGTGCCAAGAAGAGGCCAGATTGCAAAACGTGATGTTTTGCCAGATCCGCTTTATAATTCAAAGCTTGTAACAAGACTTATCAACAGCGTAATGTTAGACGGTAAGAAGGGCGTTGCTCAGAAAATCGTTTACGACGCATTCGACATTATTGTTGAAAAAACAGGCAAGGAAGCTCTTGAAGTTTTCGATGCCGCAATGGAAAATGTTATGCCCGTTCTCGAGTGTAAGGCTCGTCGTGTAGGTGGTGCAACATACCAGGTTCCTATGGAAGTTCGCCCTGAAAGACGTCAGACTCTCGGTCTTCGTTGGATTACTCTTTACGCTCGTCAGCGTTCAGAGAGAACAATGAAGGAAAGACTTGCTAACGAAATTCTTGATGCTATCAACTCACAGGGCGGTGCATTCAAGAAGAAGGAAGAAATGCACAGAATGGCAGAAGCTAACAAAGCTTTCGCACATTTCAGATGGTAATCTCGTAGAGATTAAGTGGAGGATATTATGCCAAGAAAAGTATCTCTTGAACAAACAAGAAATATTGGTATCATGGCTCATATCGATGCCGGTAAAACAACTACAACAGAGAGAATTCTCTATTACACAGGTGTTAACCACAAAATCGGTGAGACTCATGACGGTTCAGCAACAATGGACTGGATGGCACAGGAGCAGGAGCGTGGTATCACAATCACATCTGCTGCTACCACATGTTTCTGGAAAGACCATCGTATCAATATTATCGACACTCCCGGTCACGTTGACTTCACTGTTGAAGTTCAGCGTTCACTCCGCGTTCTTGACGGTTCTGTAACTGTTCTTTGCGCAAAGGGTGGTGTTGAGCCTCAGTCTGAAACCGTTTGGCGTCAGGCTGACGAATACAAAGTACCCAGAATGATTTATGTTAACAAGATGGACATCTTGGGTGCAGACTTCTACCGTGTTCTCGACATGGTAAAGGAACGCTTCAACTGCAACGGCGTTCCGATTCAGCTTCCTATCGGTGCTGAAAGCACATTCAAGGGAATGGTTGACCTTATCAATAATAACGCAATCGTTTATTATGATGATATGGGTAAAGATGTCAGAATCGAAGAAATTCCCGACGATATGAAGGAAATTGCAGAAAAATATCGTAACAACCTTATCGAATCAGTTGCTGAGCTTGATGAGGACCTTATGATGAAATATTTTGAGGGCGAAGAATTAACAGTTGACGAGATTAAGAGTGTTATCCGTAAGGCTACACTTTCAAACGAGATTGTTCCGATTTGCTGCGGTACATCATACCGTAACAAGGGTGTTCAGCCTCTTCTCGACGCTATTGTTGATTTCATGCCTGCTCCCACAGATATCGAGGCTATCAAGGGTATTAACCCCGATACTGAGGAAGAAGAAGTTAGACATGCATCAGACGACGAGCCTTTTGCAGCTCTTGCATTCAAGATTGCAAACGACCCCTTCGTTGGTACTCTTTGTTTCTTCCGTGTATATTCAGGTACAGTTAATGCTGGTACATCTGTTTATAACACAGTTAAGGACAACAAAGAAAGAATGGGTAGAATTCTTCAGATGCACGCTAACCACCGTGAAGACCTTGATACAGTTTATGCAGGTGACATCGCAGCCGTTGTTGGTCTTAAGAACACAACAACAGGTGACACACTTTGTGATGAGAAGCACCCTGTTATCCTTGAATCAATGAACTTCCCCGAGCCTGTTATCAGCGTTGCTATCGAGCCAAAGACAAAAGCAGGTCAGGAAAAGATGGGTATTGCACTTTCAAAGCTTGTTGCAGAAGACCCCACATTCCGTTGCTGGACAGATGAAGAAACAGGCCAGACAATTATTGCAGGTATGGGTGA
>CAZTLU010000105.1:0-3886 GCA_964614605.1 uncultured Eubacteriales bacterium | reverse complement strand
AACCTACCATATTGGTAAGATATATAATCGCGTCGCAGACCCTTCGTTTTGCATTGTGCATTTTGCATTTTACATTTCAACAAACCCCAATTTACAGAGGTGAATTATGGCATCAAGTAAAGAATATTTAGATTTTGTATTGGAACAATTATCTGAATTGGAAAATATTACATACAGAGCAATGATGGGTGAATATATCATCTATTATCGTGGAAAAATTGTTGGTGGTATATATGATGACAGATTTCTTGTAAAACCTGTTAAATCGGCTATCTCACTTATGTCGGATGCATCTTATGAATTGCCTTATGAAGGCGCAAAAGAAATGCTGTTGGTTGATAATGTGGATAGTAAGGAGTTCCTTGCGAACTTGTTTAACACAATGTACGATGAGCTTCCTGCACCGAAGAAAAAATAAATCTGAATTTGTGACATAACATTACTAACAAACCGTTGGTTGATATGAATCCCCACAGAGAACAACTCTTTGTGGGGATTATATTTTTATTGACATTTATTTTCCAAAATGTTATATTTGACTTGTATAAATTTACACATTGTGGAATTAACAAGTGGGAATTATTGGAGGGATTTTTTTATGAAAAAAATATTGGCATTCATTCTCGCACTGGTTATGATTTTACCGGCAACAGCTATGATTGGTTATGCTGCAAGTGAAGACACCATCGACAGTTTTTCAGTTTCAGCGGTTTCATTAACAAAAGATACAGTACCAACAGTTGAGTGGTTTCTTGCCGAAGACGGCAATTATTATCTGTTTCTCCCCACATCAATAAGTGAAACACTTTGCAAGGTGTCATTTACTGCTGACGGTGAGGTTACAATCGACGGCGACAAGGTAGAGAACGGTTCAGTTATTTCCCTTGCAAATAAATCCTCTATTTCGGTTTCCTGCGGTTTAAAAACTTATATTGTGAAGATTATCGCAGAAACAGAATTGGCATCTGTATTTATCACTACCGAATCGGGTAGCCTTGATGCAATTCATGCTGACAAAGAATATAAAGAAGCAGGTTATATTCAGATAATCGGCGAAGACGGCTTAAGCTATGAGTATGACGGCGACCTTGAATATATCAAGGGCAGAGGCAACTCAACCTGGAAAATGGATAAAAAGCCCTACAATATTAAGCTCGACAAAAAAGCAGACCTTTTCGGAATGGGTAAGAGCAAAAAGTGGAGCCTTATTGCAAATCACGGCGACACCTCTCTTATGAGAAACGCTATTATCTATTCAGTGGCAGGCGAAGTGCTTGATTATACACCTCAATACACACCTGTTGACCTTTATATCAACAATGATTATATGGGCTCATTCATACTCACCACAAGAGTTGAGGCTGACGACAATCGTGTTGAAATCGACAATCTTGACGATGCAAATGAAGAGGCAAATCCCGATGTGGATTTTGATGCACTCACATTAGCTGGTACTCGCGGTCAGTATTCAGGACTTATGGA
The DNA here is from genome assembly GCA_964614605.1 of uncultured Eubacteriales bacterium. GTDB lineage: Bacteria > Bacillota > Clostridia > Oscillospirales > Acutalibacteraceae > Fimenecus. The sequence continues at coordinate 2,404 of CAZTLU010000105.1, read as the reverse complement.
AGGCACACAGAAGTGGGTAGAAATCCCCAACGACCCCGATGATATTTCAGGCGGTTATCTTATGGAAATGGAAATCGCTGACAGATATGACAGCGAGATTTCGGGCTTTGTGTCAGATAACGGCCAGCCCGTGATTTTCAAAAATCCCGAATATGCAACTGAAAGCGAAGTAAAATACATCAGCGGTGTTTATCAGAATTTTGAAGATGCCGTAATGTCAGATGACGGTTACAACTCAGACGGCGATTATTACGCAGACCTTTGCGATACAGAATCATTCCAGAAATTCTATGCAATTAACGAATGGGCATCAAATATGGACTGCGGTCTCACAAGTACATATTTCTATAAGCCACAGGGCGATGATAAGCTTTATGCAGGTCCTGTTTGGGATTTCGACATTGCCTTGGGCAATAATTCAAGTACCCGTTACGGTTGCAACTATATGAATCCCGAAGAGTTTACCGTATGCTTCGGCAGACAATACAAGAACACAATTTTCGGCCAGCTTGATGTTAAAAAAGTTCCCACACTCTTTAACGCTCTTTGCCAAAAAGAAGATTTCGTAGCAGGTGTTAAAACAGTATGGGATAACGAAATTGCAGATGTTGTAAATGCAATGAACTCAACGGAGATTGATAAATATGCAGAAAAAATCGAGGGTTCAGCAGTTGCAAATGCAATCCGTTGGAACATTTACGGCACAACAGATGTTGATACAATCAAGGCAGAATTCAATGCAGATGTTGATTTCGTAAAAGACTTCTCAACAAAGCGTGCGGCATTCCTTACCGACAATTTCGGCACAGTTCAGACTCAGGATAGTGAGAGCTCAATAGACAACCTTGTTAACGCTGTTGTAGGCGGTATCGGCTCAATGGACCTTGGCGGAATGCTTGATACAATTATAAGCATCGGCGGTACAATCGGCGGGCTTCTCGGCGGACTTTTCGGCGGCGATGAAGGAACTTCCGAAACACCCGATGAAGGAACCACAGATTCCGATGGCGATATGTGGGCAGATTCTCCCTCAACAGAAGAATCCACAACTGCTACCGCTCCAAGCGAGCCTTCAACCGACAGTTCAGATAATAATACAAGCAGTGTACCGAGTACAAACGCAAGCAATAATTCAAGCAACAGTTCAAATAATACAAGCAATGCCCAGCAAGTAAGCGGAACAACCGTACAGCCCGTTGAAAACAGCAATATGCTGTCTACATTCGTTATTATATTGTTAGTAGCTCTTGTATTCTTGTTGTTCACACTTTAATTTAATGATAAAATAGCTCCCTTGTTCATTTGAACAGGGGAGCATTTTTCTGTCTATTCAGTTTATTTTGCCACAGGCACATTGATTTGGAGGTCTGTGAGCGGGAATGAGCAACAGGGGTGAATACAACCGAATTTGTAGTCTGCAAGTCGGCGGTATTCAAGGTGCTTCGGCACATATACCTGGCCTGAAATTAAGTGCGAATGGCAGAAACCACATTCACCGCTACGGCAACGGGCAGGGACAGAAATTCCGTTCTTTTCAAGTGTCTGCATAACAGAATCTGCGGAATTCCCCTCAACTGTCCAAGTGTTATCTTGAATTGTTACCGTGATTTTAACCTTTTCAGGTACATTATTGGGGTAATCTTCTTGTGTGCTTGGGTTGTGGAACTCGCCGAACATCTCGTGACGGACAAATTTCTTTGGTAAGTTGAGTTTTTCTAATTCTTTGTCAACAAAAGCGTACATCTGTTGAGGCCCGCAAAGGAAAATTGAAAAATCCTTGTCAGCAGGGGCATATTTCTTAATAAGTTCCGCAGTAATGAATCCCTTTTCTGTGCCGTCAATGTCCTTTTCTTCATCACTCAATATATGAACAACCTTGATTTTGTCACATTTATTTTCTAATTCTGCAAGCTCTTCACGGAAAAGAATATTGTCATAATTTCTGCTTCCGTAAAGAAGAATCATATTGAAATCTTCGTCACCGTCATTGATTGCATTTGCCATTGAAACAAATGGAGTAATACCGCTGCCGCCTGCAACGCACACAACGGTTTCGGCATCTCTTAAAGGCTGATATTCAAAGTTGCCTGCGGGCGCTGAAACCTCAACCTTTGTACCGGCTTCCCAAGTATCAAAAATGTATCTTGACATCAATCCGCCCTCAACAAGCTTAATTGTCAAGGTGTATTTGCCGTCGAGTGAATCTTTTGGCGAAGACGAAATTGAATATGCACGGGTTATTGGCATATCGTTGATTGTTTCAAATACTGTAAGGTATTTGCCTGCACCGAAATAGGCGAGGGCAGTTGTTCCTTTTTCTGTGTCGGGGACTAATGTGTAGGTCTTGCAGTCCTCTGCCATATCACGAACAGACTCAACAACAAGATATTGACGCTTCGGGTGC
>CAZTLU010000104.1:1659-4118 GCA_964614605.1 uncultured Eubacteriales bacterium | reverse complement strand
ATTTTATAATATTATACATAGAAGTCCGTTACATCCCTCGTTAATCACTCTTTCAAGGGTTTCTTGGAATTTCATTCGGGCATCTGTTGGGATATGGTAAAGCTTATTGCGGAGTCCCTCGTTGACAAGCTCATTGAGAGATTTTCCGAAGATGTTTGATTCCCAAATCTTATGGGGGTCATCCTCGAAACCGTCAAGCAGATAGCGAACTAATTCTTCTGATTGACTTTCACTGCCTACAATGGGCGCCACCTCGGTCTGAATATTGGCTCGCATCATATGAATTGACGGTGCCGAGGCCGAAAGGCGCACACCGTAGCGGCCACCTTGCTTGACGATTTGCGGTTCTTCAAGGGTCAATTCGTTAATGGTGGGCATAACAATGCCGTAGCCCGTGCTTTCAACCTCATCAAGCGCAGCTTTTATGCGGGAATATTCCTGCTTGATTGCAGACAATTCCTTAAGAGTTTTGAGAAGCCCTTGTTCGCTGTCAATGGTAATTCCCGTTGACTCTTCAAGGATTTTATAGAATAAACCGCCCGACATCTGCACGGTAATCCACGCACTGCCCACACCTAAATCCATTGTACTGATTCTGGCATCGGTTATGTGCTCACATTCGCAAAGATTATCGGTGAGCATACTCAAATCACGCACAAAATCAACCTTTTCAATGGCAGAAAGTACGGTTTTATAGGTTTCTGCCTTCAGCCAATGGTCGTCGGGAAGTGTCACAAGCCAAAGTGGTAAATCTATACCGATTTCTTTCACGGGGAATTCAAACAGAATTTGTGTAATGATTTCGGTGATTTCCTGCTCGTCGAGCTCAAGGCAATTCACCGCCATAACGGGCACCTTGTATTTTGCCGACAATTCAGCGGATAATTTTTGTGCCGCCTCTCCTTTAGGGTACATACAGTTGAGAAGCACTACGAAAGGCTTGTTAAGGTCGCGAAGCTCACTTATTACCCTTTCCTCTGCCTCTTCATATTCCGCACGGGGAATATCGCTTATACTGCCGTCGGTGGTAATTACAAGACCAATTGTTGAATGCTCGGTGATTACCTTTTGCGTGCCGATTTCTGCCGCCATATTAAAGGGAATTTCGTTTTCGTACCAAGGGGTACGCACCATTCGGGGTTGGTCACCCTCAATATAACCGAGGGCGCTGGGCACAATGTAGCCGACGCAGTCAATCATTCTCACATTGAATTCCGCATTGTCGGGCAAAGTGATTTTTACCGCGTTTTCGGGTATGAATTTGGGCTCGGTGGTCATAATTGTTCTGCCCGCCGAGGATTGCGGAAGCTCATCCGTGGCGCGTTGACGCATCTGCTCGTTTTCCATATTAGGAAGCACAACAGAATCCATAAAACGCTTTATAAAGGTGGATTTTCCCGTTCTTACTGGCCCCACCACGCCAATATATATGTCACCGCCCGTGCGGGTGGCGATGTCGCTGTAAATACTTGTGTTTTTCATCAGTTTTCCCTCCTTTAACCTTTAAGCCTTGGGTATGAGCAATTTGCATTGCTTGTCGGTAGCCGTACAATCTATATGGTTTTCCCGTGAAATTGCCTCAACCGTGGTGTTGTATTTTCTCGCAATGTCCCAAAGTCCTTCGCCTGCCTCGGCAAAATAAACGGTGAGGGCGGCACACTTTACTGACTTGGGGGATGAAGTATCAACGGTGATTTCGGTGGTTATGCTCTTTTCGGTTTCAGAGAAAACAAAACCCCTCACGCAAAGCTCAACGCGCACATCAAGGCGGTCACCCTCTCCCATTGTGAAGCTTGAGGCGGTAACAATGCTTTGCGGATTACAGGTGAGAACGGAGCCTGCACGAATATTTCGCTTATATTCATAGGGAATAAGCCGTTGAGCAAAGGCAATGTCACCCTGACGGTCACGATAGATAATATCCGCAGTAACCTCGCCGTTAATGGAAGCGCCATCTTCGTTTACAGAGAATACAGAGGTTACTCCGCCGCAATTGAAGCTTAGAATCTCGCTCATTCCCGTTGTTGAAAGGTCGCAGACACCGCGGCAAAGGAAGGTGTCTTCAATTTTGTCCTCAAGGCAGGGCAAATATACGGTGGATTTGGTCACTTCTGCCTCATATTTGGTCGAATATGCGTCACGCACTGCCGAGATTTTGCGCACGCTGTAGCCTTGGGCAGAAAAGGCGAGCGAGGCAGAAACATCAAGCAGATTTTTATTGCCTGCCGAGTCGTATCGGGGACGCACATCAATTGACGAAACGCAAAGTCGGGCGTCAATATCCTGAATTTCATTGATTTCGGGGGCTTCGATAATCTGATTTATATTTATAATACTGTCAAGGGTTTCAATGCGACAACTTTCCTGACCCGTGAAAATGGTACGGAGAATAATCTGCCCCTTTAAGAATAATTTGTCTGAAATAACCTTTAACTCGTCGATTGTGGCTGTGCCCTGTG
>CAZTLU010000104.1:0-1559 GCA_964614605.1 uncultured Eubacteriales bacterium | reverse complement strand
CGATAATTTATGTATTCGGTTTTAGCACCCACAAAGACCTGAGTGATTTCAGCGGATTTCAGTTCCAGTTGTTTTGCGAATTGCAAATTCTGCTCAAAGCAATGAAGCTTACCCTCATCGCAGATATAGAGAATTCGCACCTTTGTGTCGCATTCGGCGGTAATTCGGTCGCCTGTTATCTGGTGGGATTGCACACCCGGTACTGCAGTGCAACGAAGAATACGCACAATATCGGGTAAATATTCGGGCAGGGTGATGTCGCAATCAATTGGGTGCTCGGCACTGCCCTGTGCGTGCGTTTCACAAACAGATATACAGTCTTTATGAGTATTAAATTCCATATTATCTCTCCTCGGTTTTCAATTATTCAGTTTAGTGTATGAGAGAGAGATTAGGAATATGACAAGCACGATGAAATGCAAAATGAAAAACGCAAAGTGCAAAATGAATATAATTAGCGTCGCAGACCCTTAATTTTGCATTTATCACTTTGCATTTTGCATTTTATGTGATAGAATAATCACATCAATTCAAACGAGGTACATTATGAAAATTGGTAATGTTGAAATAAAGGGCAAGGCGGTGCTCGCCCCAATGGCAGGGGTGGCTGACCGAGCCTTCCGTGAGCTTTGCGTGGGCTATGGCGCCAGTTATGTTGTCAGCGAAATGATAAGCTCAAAGGGTGTGTCAATGGGTGACCGCAAATCAAAGGATTTGGCATATTTATCCGACGCTGAACGCCCCGCGGCAATTCAGATTTTCGGTTCGGACCCTCTTGTTATGGCACAAAGCGTTGAGAGAGTTATGGAATTTAAGCCTGAAATTATTGATATAAATATGGGTTGCCCCGCGCCGAAAATCGCAGGTAACGGAGGGGGAGCGTCACTCTCTAAAAATCCCGCACTTGCCGAAAAAATTGTTGAAGCGGTGGTAAAGGCTTCGCCTGTGCCCGTAACGGTAAAAATCCGTATGGGTTGGGATTTTGATAATATCAATGCGGTCGAAATGGCAAAACGAGCCGAAAATGCAGGAGCTTCTGCGGTAACAGTTCACGGCAGAACAAGAAATCAGATGTATGCACCGCCCGTAACCCGCGACATTATAGCGCAAGTGAAAAAAGAAATCTCCATTCCGGTAATCGGAAACGGAGATATAATCGACGAGCAGTCAGCGGCAATTATGCTTGAAGAAACAAACTGCGATTTGATTATGATTGGACGCGGTGCATTGGGCAGACCTTGGGTATTCTCACAAATAAATGCTTATCTTGAACACGGTAGGGTGATTCCCGAGCCACCCGTAACAGAGAAAATGAGAGTAATGCTCAAGCATATCGAAAAACTTTGCGAGTATAAAGGCGATTATGTTGGTATGCGTGAAGCTCGCAAGCACGCGGGCTGGTATACAAAAGGACTTCGCGGCGCGGCGAATTACCGACGTGAACTCGGCACTCTCGAAAATATGGAACAACTTAAAGAAATTGCTTATAAAATTTGCGTGGATAACCAATAGCGCAAAGTGAAGGGTAATATAAAAAGGCAGTCCTTGCGGACTGCCTT
>CAZTLU010000103.1:0-4168 GCA_964614605.1 uncultured Eubacteriales bacterium | reverse complement strand
CCGCAAGGCGAATATAACTGAAAAAAGCAAGTCAAAAGACTTGCTTTTTTCTTGGCTGGGGAATAGGGATTCGAACCCCAACAAACAGAGTCAGAGTCTGTCGTGCTACCGTTACACTATTCCCCAACGAGCAAAAGCAATTATATATCAACAATTCTCAATTGTCAAGAGTTTTTTGAGAATTTTTTAAGTTTTTCGTTCAATTCGTGAATTGCCCGTTTCTATCCCTCCGTCTTTTGCTTCGCAAAATCCACCTAATTCTCGCCTACCGGCTCGGTCGGTGCTTCTGCTTCGCAGAGGTGTCCACCGGACACCCGCACCTCGTCAGAGGGAGGCGAATTGGAATTAAAAATCTGTAATCAAATTTGTTACATTTTCAGTTTTGAGGATTTCGGGGCAAGTTGCGACGGTGTTATCTTTTATAACAACATTATCGGTTGATTTTATGTCAAAGCAGGTTTTTTCGCATTTTTTGAAAGTATTGCCGATTATATTGATATTCTTATGTACTGCGCCTGCATGAGTGGTGTTTTCGGGCTTGATGAGAATTCCATTTTCACCGCACCAATCGAATGTGTTGTTTTTTATTGTCATATCGAGGCACGCGCCGCTCTCATACCAATTATTTGCGTCATCAGAGAGTAGAATTCCGCTCATTGTGGTGCTCTTGAAATGGTTATTCTCGATAAGGGTTTTACCGCGGGTTGTGAGAAGAAGTCCGCGGGTGATAATTCGGGTAACAGTATTATTTATGAATGTCAACTCGGGGCAAGCGGTGACATTTTCAACAAATTCGCCGATTACGGCATCATCAGTATTGTCAAGGGTTAATTCGAGATAGTACTCACTGAGCATTATTGAATCAAGAACTGTTGCACTTCCCTTTGGTAATAATGTTTCTGGGTGGATAAATTCAATTTTGTCACCAACTTCAAAAGCATTGTACCCGTGAGATTGTGGATGTTTAAATTGTACTATGATTTTTTCCTCATCCTTATCAAAAATCTTAAAGTGGAAGCCGTGGGCGTTAAGACAATCGTCACCTGCACCGTCGAAATAACTGTCTTTTACTAAAACTTTTCCGCGACACATACAAATCTGTATGAAATCCGCTACAGAGCACATTACCCTGCCATTTTCGGGAGTAAATTCTACACGGTCAATGGTAATATTTTCAGTATTCTGCGCCACAAAAGCGAGGGAATAATTAAAATGCTGTTTTACATTTTCGAGAGCAACATTTTTACTGTCACGGACAAAAATTCCCGCATACTGACGGCGCACATCAAAAAGATAATATTTATCCCCTACCTTGAATTTTGAGGCAGAAAGGCAGTAGGCACGGATTTTATGCTCACCGATTTCCTTAATTTTAAAGACATCGCACAAGGGGTGTTTTTCGCGCTTGCACATTTCGGGGCGGTCTGCGGGGAAATATCCGTTCCACCAGGCTGTTTTTGCCCTGTCGGTAAAAGCTCTTTTATAATCATGACCCACAAAATAGAATTTGCCGTTTTCGTTTATGTATTTTGACTGCTTGTCTATTTCATAATCAACGAAAAAAGCACCCTTATTGATAACTTTTAACTCGTGCATTTCGGGATTTTCAGCGGTGATTGTGAGATTTTGTAATTTTATGTTTTCACACTCGGCAATCACGGCATTTGTTGATTTTCCGTGGATTACAAAGCGGGCGCCGTTACCCTCAACAGTAACATTTTTAAGCTTTTCAAAGCAAAGAGGCGCACGGTTCAAATGTGGTGTTTCGCCTCTTGAGAATTCCTCATCCCCTACTGTATTTGTTATGTAAAGCATCTGCTGTTTAAGGTTTTGAGCATCAATTAAATACTCGCCGTTCTCAAATCGAATGATTTTTTCTTCATCGTCTTTCGGGATTGAGGCAAGAAATTTTTCAAGTGCGATTTCACAATATTCATTGGGTTTTACACCGTAATCACAGGCATTATAAATTTTCATTTTTCATTCTCCATTCATTTCGAGAAGCGTCATTTCAATTCCGTCTGCTATGGCGAGGGCATATTCGTCAAGCTTTTCGTCGAAATCTTTATTATCGGCTTTGCTTGAAATAAAACCGATTTCTGCAAGGCAAGAGGGCATTTTGGTGTTGCGGTTGATATAATAATTCAAGTCTGCACCGTCGCGGTAGCCCGAATGAATTCCGCGGTTTTGCGATATGCCTGCAATGTCTAAATTATCAAGAATATTCTGTGCAAGCAAGGTATCGTCTGTGGGATTTGAGGAATGAATCCACATTTCCATTCCCACCGCATCAGCCGAAGTGCTTGAATTTCGGTGAATTGAAACAAAAAGCGACGCTCTCGCCTTGTTTGCGATTTTACATCGGTCTTCAAGGGAAACGTCGCTGTCGTCATCACGGGTCATAACAACAGTATAGCCACGCTCCTCTAAAATGTCACGCACTAAAAGTGACAATCTTAAATTATCGTCTTTTTCCATTCGCTTGCCGTTAGTGGCACCGGAGCTTGTACCCCCGTGACCCGGGTCAATGCAGACCACTTTTTCATCGGGCACGAAATTAAGCTGGCTTAAATAGTAAATGGTTTCGTCACCGCCCACTAAAATAAGGGCAAGCACAGAGCAAAGGCTCAATGAAAAAAGTGCGATTATTGGGAATAAAAAACTTTTTTTGCGGTTTTTTCTGTTGTTAAATCTTTTCATTTATCAAAGGTTTTTAAATGTTTCTTTAATCTCTGCAGCTCTACCGCAGGACATTCTGCCCTCGGGGCAAGCGCCTACAAAGCAGCTTGGTCCGTAGAATTTAAATACGGTGGGCTCTGCCTTGCGAAGCTTTTTAAGCGCTTCAACGGCATATTCCTGAATTTCCCACTGTGCGCGGGTGCAGGAACGAAGTCTTAAAAACAGTAAAAGCTGTCTTGCGTTCATAGTTGTTACAATATCTAATGTATTACCGCTGAGCTGATAATATACCAATAATTCTTCTGCTACGCCGAGATTTTTAAGTCTTACATATTCTGCGGCGGTGTCTTCAAAAGCCTTTTTGTACTTTGCAAGAAGCTCGGGCTTATCTTTGAGAACAGGAGGAATGATGTAGCTTAATCTGTCGGTTTTTGTAAGCTCGGGGATTTCAATTGACTGAATTCTGTGGCGGGCAAAGTGAGTGATACAAGAAAGTGAAACATTGTTAAAGCGGAAGGTGTAATTCGCACACTCTAAAGCTCTTGGGCGTTTGCACTTAACAACTGCCTCAACAATTTTCTCGGTTACGCCGTCATCTGCAAGGATTTTTTCAATCTGCTCTGTCGAACAGTTTTTATTTGAAATAAGGGCGTTTCTTGCAATGCATTTTGCCGCATCGGGTGTGTATGCCAACAATTCAACAGGTGCTTCAGTATGCTCGGGCAGGACTTCAATAAATGAAAGGTCGGGCACATCGTTAACCTGCTTTTCGGGATTAAAGCTTGACATAATTCCCGGTGCTTTAACCTTTGCCTGCTCGTACAATTCAAGACCCAATTTCTTGATTTCGGGGTACTTTGCCCCTCTGCCGCAAATCATAGCAGAAAGCATATTAAGAAATTCTCTGCCGTTTACCGAACAGAAGAAATTACTGTAAAGACAATATGGAAGCACAAATCTTGCATCCTCACGAAGAACACCGTTTTCGCAAAGCTCGTCATAAAGAGCGAACATTTTGCTCATATGCTCTTTATATGACTTTTCGATTTCTTCATTTTGGAATTCGGGTACATAGAAGCCTGCATCGCTGAAGTTTACATAGCGTCTTGACTTAACTGTATAAGAAGCGAGTCTGAATTCGATTATAAACTGCTCAACAACTGCGGTAACATTCTGAAAAGCAATCTGAAAATAGGTATGCTCAACTGTGCTTGTGTGACCTGATGCAGTAACCTTGCCGATAAGGTTTGCGTTCTTTTCTTTATCCTGTGATTTATCCCAGATTGAGAGTGCTGTACCCTCCTGCGTTGAAATTCTGCCCGATGCCGCAGTAACCTTTTCATCGGTATCAGTCATTCCGATAATAAGTGCCGTGCTTTTGTTGTAATCATATGCCATAAATATCCCTCTTTTTTACGAAGTATTCTGTATCTTGAATATTGTAACACAAAAAATTATGCTATGCAATATTAAATGCAAAGTGCAAAAT
>CAZTLU010000102.1:0-4389 GCA_964614605.1 uncultured Eubacteriales bacterium | reverse complement strand
AGGATTTGTGCCATAGACTTTATGCAAAAGGTCATTGATTTTCATAAAATCCCTCTTTCATAAATTTAATATTATAATTATAACACAACAGAATGTCTATTTCAATGATATTTTAACAAAAAAATGAACACAAAAAACTCCCCCGCCTATTGACGAGAGAGTAAATTTTTAAGTATTAGTCTACAAGAGGCATACCGTTTGCGTCAGTATTGATTGAGCCTGCAAGAATCATAATTCCCTCAATAAGACCCCAAATACCTGAAACAACTGAACCTAAACCACAAGTAAGAAGAGTAATGAGAAGCTGTGCTACTGCTTTACCTGTGTTACCAAGATAAAAATTATGCACACCGAAGCTTCCGAGCAAAATGCCGAGAAGTCCTGCTGCGAGCTTTGATTTACCCTGAACATTGTTAATGGGTGCATTGCCGAGAGCAACACCACAATTTGTACATACTGCCGCGCCCTGCATAGTCTGTGCACCACAATTATGGCAGAAATTTGTACCTGCGCCTGTTGCAACACCGCAATTAAGGCATACTGCTGCATCGGGAGCTACCTGATTACCGCAATTTTTGCAATACATAATATATCCTCCTAAAAGTAAAATTCAATAAGATTAAAAATATAATTCACGGCAAAGCCGATTATTATTAAAACTAACAGAATTATTGTGGGTATTCTTGTTTTGCCTTTGAAAAGCTTGTCACTAAATAAGAACATGAGTGCGAGCACAGGAATTGACAAAAGCATTGGATGCAAAGAGAAAGACTCTGCAAAGTTGCCGTTTATAAAGGCGAAGAAAGCCCTTGTCATTCCGCAGGACATACAGGGAATGCCGATAAATCTTTGGATTAAGCACCCTGTTTCAAGAAACCACATTGCAACAGCTCCGACACCGATTGAAACGAGAATCGCAAGCTTTTGCCAAAATACGACCTTTTTCATAAGTCTATTATATTACTGCTTTGCTCCGTTGTCAAACATTTCAAGCACTTTAACACTTGCTGCAAAGCAGTCTGCAAGGCAAGCTTTATTAAGTGCATCAGGAGTATCAAGTCTTGTATGATAGAAATCAGGAAGTGCATGGTTGAGAGCTGTAATACCTGTTGAACGCATACCTGCCTGTGCGAATGCTGCTGAGTCAGTTGCACCGCCAAGTGGTGGTACCATACCCTTGCCGCACTTGATGCCTAATTCTTCACAAGCCTCAACATAAAGGTCTGAAACATCTTTATCAACCTTTACAGTACCATTAAGGTCGCGATAGTTTGCCTGCATATATTCAGGCTGAGTAATTGTATCATAAGAATAAACAAATGTCGGAACATCGTTGAACTCATGAGCGTGTGCTTCGCACCATGCCTTTGCTCCACGAAGACCAGCTTCCTCAGAGCCTGTAAGAACAACACCGATTTCTGTGTTTTCAAGCTCAATGCCCTCATCCTTGAGTGCCTTAAGAATTGCAATACCAATATAACAACCTGAAAGGTTATCATTAGCACCGTCAACAATCTTATTTCTATTCCACATGAAGTAAAGACCAAACCAGAATGGTGCAAATACAAGACCCCAAAGGCCAAGCTTTGTACCAAGCTCAGGGTTGTTAGCAAAAGCACCTGCCACATTAGCAATAGCAATACCGATTGTATAGAATGCACCAATAAAGCAAACAATCATATGAATATCAAAGCCAAGATATGTAAACTTGTATTTGAATGGCCACTCCCATGCAGCATCAGGGTGACCGTTGAAGATAATTCTTCTCTTTACTTCACCTGTCGGCTTTTTGAAGCCTGCTGCATTGTGACCAATCTTTTCTTTGAAAAATTTGTCAACAGTTTTCTTATAAAGACCGAACTGCAAGAAGCAAAGAACAAGTCCGAGAGCAATAAACACTATTGAAAGTGCAGGAACAAAGAAATATGAGATAAGTGCCAAGAAGCAGAATGTAATTGTAAAATTAATCCAGCCAAAAAATGAGCCGGGATTTTCCTTGAACTCGTCAACATAAGTTGTATCACAGCCCAACTCTTTCAACTGTTCAGCCATATACTCACAAGCTTGATGTTCGCCCTTTGAACCAGGACCTCTTTTTTCAAACTTTGTACAGATATGAGTGATTTCATCAATCATATACTGTGCCGCAGCATCTTTTTGGTCAATAATTTTCTTTAAATCCATAACAAAAGTCCTCCTTATAAAGCATTACACTTCAACGCTTTACTTAATAGATATATATTACCAAAACTGTAACTTCAAGTCAAGATAATATACACTATGTTGTTAAAGATTTATGTCGAACCCTCGAAAAATACTTAATTTTATGCATATACAAATGACTCAAGACAAAAAAGTAATGCAACCGTAATGCAACACCACTTCATTTATCTCATTCAATTTATTGACTTTTATTTTGAAGCTATTTAAAAGTGCTCGCAAATGGCTCTGTATAGCAATTTATGAAGAAACCTGATGAAAATAAACAAAATTGTATAAAATAAAAAAGAGAGCAAAAAAGCTCTCTTTTGGTGCCGGTGACCGGGGTCGAACCGGTACGGTATCGCTACCACTGGATTTTGAGTCCAGCACGTCTGCCAATTCCATCACACCGGCGAATTAACTGACTACGATATTATATGAAAATTATGATAAAAAGTCAATAGTAAATATCATAGATTTTCATTTTTTCGCTTTTCATTTTGTATTATAAACGGCGGGAGCAAGCCCCCGCCCTACGAACCAAGAGGCGAATAGGTATTATCCTTTAATTTTTAATCAACTTCAAAAAGCTCGCGGAGTTCTTCGAGGGCTTTTGTTTCAATTCGGGATACATAAGAACGGCTTATGCCCAATTCCTTTGCGATTTCGCGTTGAGTAAGGGGCTCGGTATCGTAAAGTCCATAGCGCATAATAAGTATTTTCTTTTTTCGCGGGTCATCAATATTTTCAAGGTATTCATACAGTTTTTCTGCATTCATTTTTAAATCCACATCATCAAAAACAGTTTCATCGCTATAAATAATATCCGTAAAAGTCAAGGGGTTTCCCTCGCTGTCGGTATCAATCGGCTCGTTCATTGAAATCTCGTTTGCATTCTTTTTGCGGGTACGAAAATGCATAAAAATCTCGTTTTCAATACACCGTGAGGCATAAGTTGCAAGGCGGGTGCCCTTGGTATAATCAAAAGTATTTATTCCCTTTATAAGTCCGATTGTGCCGATTGAAATTATGTCCTCCTGGTCTGAATAATTTGAATAATACTTCTTGATTATGTGAGCCACAAGGCGCATATTGTGATTTACAAGTCGGTTGCGAGCGTTTATATCGCCGTCGCGATGAAATTTTATGAGCTCTGCCTCTTCCTCTTTTGCCGTTAAGGGCTTGGGAAAGGAATTGTTTGTTGACAGATGCAACATAAAATAAAGCACATTGGTAGATAAGCTCTGCAATAATGAAAGTAACATATAAAAAACCACCTCTACACATAATATGCGTGAGGTGGAATTTTGTGCAAGTCCCTTGCAATTTATCATAAAAGAAAATCCATTGCAAGCATTACGCAGAAGCCTGCAAGAAGCGCATAAGTTGCGCCTTTTTCAAAGCCGTGGGAATGGGTTTCGGGTATCATTTCGTCACTGATGACATAGAGCATTGTACCGCCTGCAAAAGCCAAGGCAAAGGGCAGTATTGCCACGGATATATTAACCACAAAGTAGCCGAGCATTGTACCCACTACTTCAACAAGTCCTGTACAAAGGGCGATTACGAATGCGCGGGATTTCTTGACTCCCGCATTAAGCATTGGTGAGATTATCACCATACCCTCGGGAATATTCTGTAAAGCAATACCACCTGCTACGGTTATGGCATCGGCAATATTGCCCGTACCGAAGCTTACACCTGCTGCAATGCCTTCGGGCAAATTGTGAATTCCGATTGCCAGTACAAAAAGCATTACGCGGTTTAAATGCATTGAGTTTTCGGCGTGTTGTTCTCTGTCAACACCCGTTATGTTATGCATATGAGGAACAGCCCTATCCATAAGGCTTAAAAATAGGGCTCCGCAGATAATACCTGCGATAACAACTACCAAGCCCCCTATACCCTCGCTGCTTTCCAGAGCGGGAACTATGAGCCCCAACACTGCGGCGGCAAGCATTATACCGGCGGCAAAGCCTAAAACAATATCATTGAATTTATGTGGAATTTTTTTGAGCGCAAAGCCTATAAAACTGCCGAAAACAGTTGCAAGACCAACGCCAAGAGCAGTTAAAATTACTACTTGCATTAAATCATCTCCTACTATTTATAATATCAAAAAGTCAGGATTTGTGCAACAGAAAATGGTGGATAAAAAGAAAAGCCACACTGTTGTGCGACTTTTCC
>CAZTLU010000101.1:0-4536 GCA_964614605.1 uncultured Eubacteriales bacterium | reverse complement strand
ACATAATTAAGAAATAAATACCATATAAAATGTAAAAATCAATTGGACAAATTGGGGTTTGTATAACTCTATGCCTCCCTTGTTAAAGGGAGGGGGACCGCGTTAGCGGTGGAGGGATTCATTATGCAACAACAAGAATCCCCTCGCCACTTCGTGGCCCTCTCCCCTTTGACAAGGGGCGCTTTGATTCTGTTCGACAAATTCAAATTTGTATAACTATAATCCAAAACTTACTATTGACATTAGCTTTTTATAGTGCTAAAATGCATATTAAGTTAATATTCAACCAACAAACCGATGAGAAAGAGTAGTAATTGATTTTCATTCGTTTCAAGAGAGCCGCCGACGGTGTGAATGCGGCAACGAAAGCTTCAATGAATGGACTTTTGAGGGCAAACCGATATGTAGGGGCGACGGAGGGCAACCGTTACAGTGCTGAGTGTATGATAGTACACAGTGAGTGCGGAGCAATGCTTCGAATTTGGGTGGTACCGCAGATTTTTACAGTCTGTCCCAATATTTTGGGGCGGATTTTATTTTTATAAAGGATTGATTTTATGAAGCTTTTAACTAAACGATGGCAATTTTCAAAGTGCAAAGTGTAAAGTGCAAAATGCAAAATGATTTGTAAAATTAGGAGATATAATTATGATTTTAAATAGCGTAAATTTTGACACATATTTTAACAATTATCCCGACAAAAACGGTTACTTCGGCAAATACGGCGGAGTTTATGTTGATGACAAATTAAAGGCGGCTATGGCTGAAATTACTCAAGCATATTTCACAATTTGCCAATCAAGAAAATTCATTGCAGAGCTTCGCAGAATAAGAAAAGAATTTCAGGGCAGACCCACCCCCGTTTCACATCTTGAAAGACTTTCAGATGCTATGGGTGGCAGAGTTCAGCTTTATGCAAAGCGCGAGGACTTAAACCATTCGGGTGCACACAAGCTTAATCACTGTATGGGCGAGGCACTTTTGGCAAAATATATGGGCAAGACAAAGGTCATTGCAGAAACAGGCGCAGGTCAGCACGGCGTTGCTCTTGCTACTGCGGCGGCATACTTTGGTCTTGAATGTGACATCTATATGGGCTCTGTTGACATTAAAAAGCAGGCTCCAAACGTAGCCCGCATGAAGATTTTAGGTGCTAATGTTATTGAGGTTACTCACGGTCTTCAGACTCTTAAAGAGGCGGTTGACGCGGCATTTGACGCATACAGCAAGGAATATGAGCATTCAATTTACTGCATTGGTTCAGTTTTAGGCCCTCACCCATTCCCAATGATGGTACGCGATTTCCAGAGCGTTGTGGGTATTGAAGCAAGAGAGCAGTTTATTGATATGACAGGTCATCTCCCTAATGCAATTGTTGCCTGTGTTGGCGGTGGCTCAAATGCGGCAGGACTTTTCGCAGGCTTCTTAAATGACTCCGTTGATATTTACGGCGTTGAACCTCTCGGCAGAGGTCCCAAGATGGGCGACCACGCGGCAAGCCTTAAATATGGCACAGAGGGTATTATGCACGGCTTTAACAGTATTATGCTGAAGGACGAAAACGGCGAGCCCGCTCCCGTTTATTCAGTTGCAAGCGGTCTTGACTACCCCTCATCAGGCCCCGAGCATGCATTCTTACAAGAAATCGGCAGAGTTAAATACGATGTAATTGACGATGAAGAAACCATCGACGCTTTCTATAAGCTCGCTCGTCTTGAGGGTATTATCCCCGCAATTGAAAGCTCACACGCGGTGGCATATGCTATGAAGCTTGCAAAAACAATGGACCACGGCTCAATCCTCATTAACCTTTCAGGTCGCGGTGACAAGGATATGGATTATGTAATCGAAAATTACGGAATAAGATAAATCAAATCACAAAAAATTAAGCACCAGCCAATACGGTTGGTGCTTGTTTTTGTTTTATTTTACCTTTTTAAATACTAATGCCGTTCTTGCAGGGAGATAGCAGGAAAATCCTTTCCAATCAGCAGGCGTTTTTGTTGCCTCATATTTGTGAGATGTGTTCACTCTTGAGAAGCCGCCGAATTGGGCGTCGTCAGTTGTGAGCACCACCTGATATTTGCCCGTTTTACCTGTTGGGATATAATATCCCTCAAAGGATTTTGTGGGATTAAAGTTGAAAGCAAACACCACATCGCCTTTGCTGTAAATAAGAATTTTATCATCCTTATGCATCCAACGGTTTACAGGTGACTTTTCAAGGATTTTTTCTTCCTTTAAAAGCTTGACCATTGCTTTGTCGAACTCATTAAGTCCGCCGTAGCGAAGAAACTCATTATCGGCAAGGCTCCATTGTCTGCGGCAGTAATGATAGCTCCAGCCGTTACCCTCGCGGGGGAAATCAATCCATTCGGGGTGACCGAATTCATTACCCATAAAGTTAAGATATCCCTCGCCTGCCAATGATGAGGTGAGCAATCTTATCATTTTGTGCAAGGCAATTCCCCTGTCGACTACAAGGCTTTCGGTAAGCTTACTCATATGAGTATACATTTCGGCATCGCAAAGTCTGAACATAATCGTTTTATCGCCAACGAGCGCCTGGTCGTGTGACTCACAGTAACCGATATTCTTCTCTTTGGGTCTGCGACCTGTAAGCTCATACCAAAGCTCTATAATGTCCCAATCGTCATCGGCTTTTTCTTTGATTGTCTTTATCCACAAATCAGGAACACCCATTGAGAGTCTGTAATCAAAACCGATGCCGCCTGCTGATATAGGTACGCACATTCCGGGCATACCTGACATATCCTCGGCAACTGTAATCGCTTTTGGATTGATTTTGTGTATAAGCTCGTTTGCCAACTGCAAATAAGTCACTGCTTCAACATCCGTATTAAGTGAAAAATACATACTGTAATCCGTAAAGGCACTACCTAAACCGTGGTCATGATAAAGCATTGAGGTGACACCGTCAAAACGGAAGCCGTCAAAGTGGAAAATCTCCATCCAATATTTAAGGTTCGAAAGCAAGAAATGAAGCACTTCATTTTTTCCGTAGTTAAAAAGCTTTGTACCCCATGCACTGTGGTCACCTCTGGTGCCCTCGTGAAAATACTGATAGACCGTGCCGTCGAATTCGTTAAGTCCCTCATTGGTATTTTTAACTGCGTGGGAGTGTACCACATCAAGCAAAACGGTTATTCCCATACTGTGTGCCGTGTCGATAAGCTGTTTTAATTCGTAGCTTGTACCATAGCGTGATGACGGTGCAAAAAAGTTTGACACCTGATAACCGAACGAGCCGTAATAAGGATGCTCCATAATTGCCATAATCTGAATGGTGTTATATCCCAAATCCTTAACCCTTGGCAATATTTTTTCACGGAATTCGTTGTATGTGCCCACTCTGCCTTCTTCTTGCGCCATACCGATATGGCATTCATAGATAAAAGGTGTTTTTTCGGGGGCGAATCCGCTGTCAGTCCAAGGATAAGGGTTTAATGTGTCTTCAATTTCGGCACACCAGAGATATGTGACAGGGTCCTGCACAACTCTTGTGGCATAAGAAGGCACTCGGCGGAGAAGCTCACAGTTATGCACAACGATTGCCTGAATTTTCTGACCCTCTTGCAAGGCGGATTTACCCTCTAAACATATTTCGAAAACACCGTTTCGGAGTCGGGTCATAGGGTGACTTTCTGTATTCCAACCATTAAAATCACCTGTAAGATACATTTTTTCGGCGGCAGGAGCCCATTCTCTGTAAACCCAGCCGTTTTCAGTGCGGTGAATTCCAAAAAATTCGTATCCGTTAGCGAAATCTACAAGAGAGCCTCTGCCAACCAATTCTTTTTTCTTACGCTTTAAAAGTTCAACTCGTAAATCAATATCCGAAGCAAATGGCTCTAAATACGGGTCGATTTCTAAAATTCTTTTCTTCGTGCGTGCCGGCATATGAATCCCTCCTGTTTAATATATTTTTATTATATCAAATCCAAGTTGTCGAAATCAATACAAATATATAAATTAAATGCAGAATGTAAAGCGCAAAGCGGAAAACGACGCGTAGTAGCATGATAAAATGTCATTGAGTTTTATAAATTTCAAAAACTACTTGATTTATGGCTTAAAACATATTATAATATTTTAGCGTTTGAAATGCACCTATCGAGGTGTGGCTCAGTTTGGTAGCATTGAGCACGACCGCTGCCTGTGGCAGAAAAAGGGAGTGCGAAATGGCGTAGCGGTCAAAATTTTTCGGCGCTCCAAGCCGATAAAAATTTTGGGCACCGCAAGAGTAAGCTACGTAGTAGCGCGAACTGAAAAACTCTCGCTGATTTTTCTCAACAATTTAACATACCTATCGAGGTGTGGCTCAGTTTGGTAGAGCGCTACGTTCGGGACGTAGAAGTCGCAGGTTCGAATCCTGTCACCTCGACCAAAATCTCAAGGGCAAAAGCTCTTGGGATTTTTTCTATTTATCGAAAAACAAGACCTAAAAACTTTGTAAAATAATTCCCAATATTTTCTTGACATACATTTTAGTGAGTATTATAATTTAAAAGTCAC
>CAZTLU010000100.1:0-4557 GCA_964614605.1 uncultured Eubacteriales bacterium | reverse complement strand
GAGCGCTTGAATGGCATTCAAGAGGTCATCGGTTCGATCCCGACCGTCTCCACCAAAAAATAAAGACCATCAGAAGATGGTCTTTATTTTTTGTCCAAGCCGCAGGCTTGGTGTGTAATCACGCGTTAGCGTGCATGTCATCGCGTAGCGTATGCTATTCAGCTTTCGCTGTAACTTCCTGCATTGCTCTGCGTTCTTGAAGTTCTTTTTCAACCTGTGCTTTCTGCTCGGGTGTGTACTTGATAAAGAGAAGCGGAATGATATAAAGCACTGCGGCAATTGCGGGTGTAAGCATTGTGAGAGGCCAAATCCAATCCTCAAAGGCTTGTGTCTGTGTACCGAGATAAACCGTACCCTCAACATCGTCAACTGCAACATAATTGAGAAGACTTAAGGCGAAGGTTGCAAGTGCACCTGTGATACCGCTTGAAATCTTTGTGAAGAAGGTCTGCATTGCAAAGGTAACACCTTCTGTTCGTTTGCCTGTTTTCCATTCCATATAGTCAACGCTGTCGCAGAAAAGTGAAGTTTGAGCAATACTTGCGGCACCTGACGGAATTGCACATATTGCCATAATAATCATACCGATAAGAATGTTGTTGCCCTCAAAGCCGATAATCCACGCAAGCACTTTTCCCACGATTGTACAAATCTGAATAAAGATAAGAAGATTTCTGTAGCCGCCGAATTTCACCTTAAGCTTGTCGGCAAAAAGCATACCCAAGAAGCTTGGGGCATAAGTAATTGCACCGTAAACAGTTGTAAGTGTAAGGGGGCCGAGAACAAAGCCTGCAATTGAAATTTCAGGCATTTTGTATTTGAAGAAGTATGTAACAAGGCTATTGCCGAATGCAAGCGAGCCGAAAAGATTTGACAATGTTACAAGAAGGAGCATCTTGTTCTGGAATAAAAGCTTAAAGCATTCAAGAATAGATGTCTGCTGTTTTTCAGGCTCTACCAAACGAACTCTTTCTTGTGCCTTATAGCACTTCGCACTGACTAAAGCTCCGCCGAGACCGAAGATGACAGCAAACAAAACGGTCATAAGGGCCAATGAATTACCCGACTGTTTTGCAACAATTTCCATAATCATTGGAATACAAGCACTGAAAATTCCGTAGAAAACAGAACCTACTGTACGAGCCATCTGAACAAATTTGTCACGTTCGCTTGAGTTTGGTGTAACAACAGCGGTCATACCCCAGATTGCGACATCCTGCATAGTGTAAGAGATGTCCCAACACAGATACATAATTACAAAGTAGCCCATACGAAGCCATAAAAGCTCTTCTGCAGTTGAAAAGACAACAAATATCAAAACTGTGAAAATGCCGACGGGCACAGGTGTGTATTTGAGAAGCGGACGCAATTTTTCACCGTTTTTAAAGCGGTGACGGTCAACAATTGAACCGATAATAGGGTCGTTAACGCCATCCCACACCTTCATTACAATAAGAAGAATTGCGACATATTGTGCAGGGAATTTTGCAATGTCGGTTAGAAAGTACTGAAAGAAAGAAGCACCGATAAAGCAGTAAACGATATTCTGACCTGCGAGACCTGAGAGAAAGCTGAATTTTTCCTTTTTACTCATATAGTTCATTAGTATAACACAACCTTTCAACTTTTAGATTTTAAACCTATGGTTTAATTATACATTATGTCAAAGGTATAATCAATTCATTTTGTATGGTGAAAATTGATAAAAAACCAATAGAAATTTTTACATATTAAATATTTACTATGTTTGACATCATTATGGCAAAGTGATAAAATTGTATAAGAAATAAACTGGAAAATATAGGGGGATTATTATGAAAAAATATGATGTCTTGGTTGTAGGTGCATCAACCACAGGCTGTTGGTTTGCCAACAAAATGGCAGAGCAGGGTTTTAAAGTTCTTGTTATTGAAAAAGAAGAGCCCGAAAATGTTTCGCGTGCTTATGATATCTTCCATATGAGTAAAGCAGAAATGGAACAATTTGATTTGGAAATTCCCGACGAATCAAGTTCTGTCCGTGAATTCTGTTTCGGACATTCAACAATGTATTCGCCTTACGGTAACCACGGCAAGCCCGGTGCTGAAAATCCCGTTGTAGGACTTCACAAGCACGATTATATTATGCTTATGGCTGACTGCGCAAAGAAGAACGGTGCAGAAATCGTCTATGGCGCATCATTCACAGACTTGATTTTTGATGACAGGCAAAGAGTTATCGGTGCAAAATATAAAACTGCCGACGGTGAAAAAGAGGTATATGCCCGTATAGTTTCTGATTGCTCGGGAATTCCTTCGGTTGCCCGCAGAAAGCTTCCTGATAGCTCGGTGGTGGGTAATTTCAAGCTCACTCCCAAAGAAATTCTTTATGTTGTGCTTTACTATGTTGAATATCTCGACAAAGACCTTGACCCAAGAAGTCTTGACGGCTTCTTTATGCAGTATAAATCTTGGTCAGCACCCTCGGGTAATCCTCACGGTGCAATTCTCGGTATAGGTGCAAGCCATTCTTATGAATATGCAGAATGGGTGTTCCATAATCAGTTTATGAAGAATGTAAGCTTCCCCGAATATAAGGTGGAAAAGGTTGAAAAAGGAATGACCCCATATCATCCATCGGTTTACTCGTTTGTTGATGACGGATTTATTGCAATGGGTGATACAGCGTGCCTTACAAAACCCACCTGCGGCGAGGGGTGTACCTCCTCACTTGTTCAGGGTGAAATTGCAGTTGAGGTTATCTCAAATCTTCTTAAATCCGATAAATTCCTCACTAAAGAGAGAATGTGGAGCATCAACAAGCGTTATATGACCGCGCAGGGTAAAGATTTTGACTTTATGCGACCACTTCTTTTCGGTTTGGTTTCTGCTGATTTTGATGAGGCTGAATATCTTTTCGAGAATGACATTATTTTCAGCAACAAAATCCTTGGCGGAATGGATAACGGACTTAATCTTACCGCCAATGATATTACAGATATGGTCAAGGGTATTGTAAACGGCGTTGCTACCAAAAAGTTCAGAGCATCAACTGTTGCAAAAATTGTCAACGGACTTAAAAATGCAGTTGCAATCGGTGCTCATTATGACAATTATCCCGCAAATTATGAGGATTTCCCCGCATGGAAAGAAAAAGCAGACGCTATGTGGGAAAACATTGGCACAATCGGCGACACCTGCGACCCCGCTATACTTAAAGAGTTGGGAATAGAAGAATAATTTAATTTACATAAAGAGGTAAAAATATGGCTTACAAAATTACAAACCCCTATGAGAGCGTAACCGCACTTTTAGGAACAGAAGAAAATCACTACAAAACAAATTTGCACACTCACTCTACTTACAGTGACGCAAATGACACAATGACCGATATGATTAAGGGCTTTTATGACAATGATTTTGATATTCTTGCCTTTGCCGAGCACGGCATTCTCGGTAAACCGTGGAATGAAGAACCCACTCATATTCCCTTTTTCAACTTCCAGTATCTCTGGCACGGCAAACGCAGTTATTTAACTGAAGAACAGTACAAGGCAATCAAAGCGGGTACATACAAGACGAAAAACAATGCAAGAACCAAAAAACGCGGACTTGAGGATGTTCCCAATGCAATTGAATGCAATATGTTCACCATTATGAAAAACCATGTGAACGGCTATTTCACCGATAACGCATACGAGGGCGTTCAGGGTCTTGAATTTGACTATGAAATCCCGCTTCGACTTATTGAAGAAAGCGGCGGTATTTCTCACATCAACCACCCCACAGATTTGTTGCAGGCAAAGAAAAGACCTGATTGTGCAAAGGTGCCCGAAAACATCGAGTATTTTGCAGACCTTTTAAGACGCTTCAAGTCCTGTATGGGTATTGAAGTTCTTAATATGTACGATATCCCCAACCGCAGTGACCGAATTTTATGGGATGAGCTTCTTAAAGAGCTTATCCCCGAGGGCAGAACAGTTTTCGGCTTCTCAAACAGTGACGCACATCAGGTTGACCAGATTGATACCGCATTTATGGATTTTATTCTTCCCGAATATTCTCTCGACACACTTCGCAACGCTATGGAAACAGGCACCTTCTTCGCAATTGCCCGTTACGCAAAGAACGAGCTGGGCGAGGATTTCAAGGGCGAAGGTCCCGTACCTGTAGTCACAAAAATCGATGTTGACGATGAGGCTGATACAATCACAATCACGGGTAAAAACTGTAAGGCAATTGATTGGATTGCCGACGGTGAAATTATCAAGAGCGAAACACTCGAAGCCGACGGCGAAATCACCAGTACAATAAAGCTTAATGACCACGCAGATAAAATCAGTTGCTATATCCGTGCACAGCTTAAAGGCGACGGCGGTATCTGTATGACACAGGCATTCATCTGCGACGACGGAGATATGGAAAGATTTAAAAAGGATATTGAGCCCAAGGTTCTCAGTCCCGAAGAACAGAAAAAACGCAAATTCTACAGCAAAAAACGCGGAGTAATTTACGGAAAATTAATGAAAAAAATATAACCCTACATTGCCTCCATCTGACGAGGGAGGTGGCATTTTCG
>CAZTLU010000099.1:0-4755 GCA_964614605.1 uncultured Eubacteriales bacterium | reverse complement strand
GGCTCTTGATGGGCTTGTCACCGAAACGAAGGTGAGAAATTGTGATACCGCCTGTTTTCTTTGAGTCATACTGGAAGTAAGCCTGAACATACTTGTCTGTATGGTCACCGATAATCTTGATAGAGTCTTTGTTAGCACCAACAGTACCGTCACCGCCAAGACCCCAGAACTTGCACTCGATTGTGCCTTCTGCAGCTGTGTTGGGAGCGGGCTTCTCTTCAAGTGACAAGTGAGTAATGTCGTCGTGGATACCAAGTGTAAACTGACGAGCGGGAGTTTCGTTGTTAAGATGCTCATAAACTGCAAAGATGCTTGAAGGAGGTGTGTCTTTTGAACCAAGACCGTAACGACCGCCGCAAACCTTTGCTGTTCTGCCCATCTCGTTAAGAGCAGCGATTACATCAAGGAAGAGAGGCTCACCGATTGAACCGGGTTCCTTTGTTCTGTCAAGAACTGCAATCTTCTTTGCTGTTTCAGGGATAGCTTCAACGAATGCTTTAGCTGAGAAAGGTCTGTAAAGACGAACCTTAACAAGACCAACCTTTTCGCCCTTTGCTGTAAGGTAATCAATAACTTCTTCAGCAACGTCACAGATTGAACCCATAGCAACGATTACGCGTTCTGCATCGGGTGCACCGTAGTAGTTGAAGAGCTTGTAGTTTGTGCCAAGCTTTGCATTAACCTTGTCCATGTACTTCTCAACAATAGCGGGAGTAGCGTCGTAGTATGAGTTACAAGCTTCTCTGTGCTGGAAGAAGATGTCACCGTTTTCGTGTGAACCGCGAGTTGCAGGTCTTTCGGGGTTAAGAGCATGCTTTCTGAATGCGTTAACAGCATCCATATCGCACATTTCTTTGAGGTCTTCATAATCCCAGATATCAATCTTCTGAATTTCGTGAGATGTTCTGAAACCGTCGAAGAAGTTAAGGAAAGGAACGCGGCTCTCAATTGTTGCAAGGTGAGCAACTGCACCGAGGTCCATAACTTCCTGTGTATTTGTTTCAGCGAGCATTGCAAAACCTGTCTGACGGCAAGCGTAAACGTCTGAATGGTCACCGAAGATGTTAAGAGCGTGTGAAGCTACGCAACGAGCTGATACATGGAAAACTGAAGGAAGGAGCTCACCGGCAATTTTATACATGTTGGGAATCATAAGAAGAAGACCCTGTGAAGCTGTATAAGTTGTTGTGAGAGCACCTGCTGCAAGAGAACCGTGAACCGTACCTGCTGCACCTGCTTCTGACTGCATTTCAGCAACACGAACCTGTGTGCCGAAAATGTTCTTTCTTCCCTGTGCAGACCACTGGTCAACATAGTCAGCCATAGGTGAAGATGGAGTGATTGGGTAAATACCGGCTACTTCTGTGAACGCATAAGATACGTGAGCAGCAGCAGTATTACCGTCCATAGTTAACTTTTTTCTAACTATGGGTGTCTTGTTTTCTGCCATTTTGTATTTCCTCCTTAATGGATTTGATTATGAAGTTTTGTGCATTTTCATACACTATAAATCATAACACTTTTGTCGTAAATTGTAAAGAGATTTGACCTCGAAACTTTGGTAAAATTTTAACCAAATTTAGTATTATATAGTAATGAAATTCGTAATTCGAAATTGAGGGTCCGCTACGCAATTTTATATATCACCAAAATGAATGTACTAACATTGTAGGGGCAGGTCTCCGTGCCTGCCCGTGAGTTACAATGATATCTGCTGGACACCTCTGCGAAGCAGAAGCACCGACCGAGTCGGCAGGTGAGACCCGGCAGCCTCTACAAGTTTGTGCGTGTTATTCTGAATGAACCTAAGAATCTCAAAATTAAACTGAATTTTTAATAAATATATTTACTAAAAAACACTTTTTTTGTTTTTTGCATATATAATGATGAAAAAGTTTCAAAGGAGGTTTTAAAAATGAATAAAGACCGGGGGATTTTTTCTTGGCAAATTTTTGTGTATAACATTGTGTGGTTAAGAAAGCACTATGAATTTTCAGAAGAAAAAATGGCTGAAATCATGGAAATAAGTGTAGATTTGTTAAAACAAATCGAGTTAGGACAGGGTGCTGATGAATTAAGTGTGGAGGTCATCTATAAAATTTATGATTTTTTTGGAGTGTTTCCTAATATCTTAATGGGCAAGAAGCTTGGATAATAAATATTTAATGCATTGTAAACAATAAATTAAGAAAATTCTGCCATACTTGACTTGAAGCTCACATTGTTATATAATACACACTGATATTTTTTAAATATCTCTATATTATTTTATAAGGATGGTTTGTTCTATGGACACGGACCCCGGGAGTATTATTTTACAAATAGTAATCCTATTCGCATTGATTTTTGTTAATGCATTCTTCTCAATGTCAGAGATGGCAATTGTCACACTAAATGACAATAAAATCGATAAAATGGCGGCTGACGGCAACAAAAAAGCAAAGCAGATAAAAAAACTTACCGAGAGCACAAGCTCGTTTTTGTCAACAATCCAGATTGGCGTAACCTTGGCGGGCTTCTTGACATCGGCTACTGCGGCACAGTCCTTTGCGGGAATGCTCGCAAATGCAATTGCAAAAACACCTATTGTTAATGTTATTCCGCTTGGTATTATCAATGGCTTTTCAACGGTTGTAATTACCCTTGTTATGTCATATTTCTCATTGGTGCTCGGCGAATTGGTGCCTAAAAAGATTGCTATGAATAAGCCTGAAAAAATGGCATTTATGGCAGCTCCCGTTCTCACCTTTGTAGCAAAGGTAACAAAGCCAATCGTTAAATTCCTTGCTCTTTCAACCAACGGCGTTTTGCATCTTATCGGAATTGACCCTCACGCTGACGAAGAGGTTGTCACCGAAGAAGAAATTCGTATGATGGTTGATGTGGGTGGCGAAAAGGGCGTTATTGAAGACACTCAAATCGAAATGATTAACAATATTTTCGAGTTTGACGATATTGATGTTGCCGATATTATGACTCACCGTACAGATATGGTGTGTATTGACGATGACGAGCCCTTGTCAGAGGCAGTCAAGCTTTCAATCGAAAACGGATTTTCGCGTATTCCGGTTTTCGAAGAAGACCCCGATGATATTATCGGCATTGTTTATATTAAGGATTTCCTTAAATATGTGGGTACAAATCTTCCCAAGACAAAAACAGTTAAAGATATGATGCGCCCCGCGTATTATGTTCCCGAAACCAAGCGTTGCGGCGAATTGTTTACCGAAATGACCGAAAAGCGTGTGCAGATGGCGGTTGTTGTTGACGAATACGGCGGCACAGCAGGCATTGTAACTCTTGAAGATTTGCTTGAGTCAATCGTTGGTAATATTCAGGACGAATATGACCAGGAGGACGAAGAAATCTCAATCATCAATGACACAACCTTTGAGGTTGACGGTATCACCAACATTGAAGAGGTTGAAGAGCATATCGGCAAAACCTTCCCCGAGGGTGATTATGACACAATCGGCGGTTATATTATCAGCGTTCTCGGATTTTTACCACAGGACGGCGAAATGAACGAGGTAACATTTGAAAATGTGAAGTTCACGGTTTTGAATGTTGAAGAACGCCGAATTGGTAAAGTAAAAGTCGAAATTCTTCCAATTGAAGAAAAAGAAGAAGTTGAAGAAAGACGATTCTTTAATAGAAAAGAAGATTAAAAAATGTAGGGGCGATTCACAAATCGCCCTTTTTAATGCAAAGTGCAAAAAGCAGAACGCAAAATGAAGGGTCTGCGACACAACTTATATATGATAGTAATTTAGTGAATTGTAGGGGCAGGTCTCCGTGCCTGCCCGTGAATTTATATGTTGCTTTCGGTCGGGCACAGAGACCCGACCCTACAGGGTATGATGGAGAAATGACAATATGCAAAAAATCAATTATCAGAAACAACTTGATAATATAATTGAAAATTTAGGGGATAAAGTGCCGTCACTTCTTCTCCATTCTTGTTGTGCGCCTTGCAGCAGCTATTGCATTGAATATCTGTCGCAGTATTTTAGTATTACCGTGCTTTATTACAATCCGAATATTTATCCCGAAGCAGAGTACGAAAAGCGCAAGGCAGAGCAGAAAAGGTTAATCAGCGAAATGGTTACAAAATATCCCGTAAAAATGCTTGATTGTGACTTTGAAAGCGAAAATTTTTATTCCTCGGTAAAAGGGCTTGAAAACTGCCGTGAGGGCGGGGAGAGATGCTTTGTTTGTTACCGTTTAAGACTTGAAAAAACGGCTATTGAGGCACAAAATAACCAATTTGATTACTTCACTACAACATTAACAATCAGCCCGCTTAAAAATGCACAGAAAATCAACGAAATTGGCGAGGAATTGAGCACGGAATACGGCGTGAAATTCTTACCGTCTGATTTCAAAAAACGCGAGGGCTATAAACGGTCAATAGAATTGAGTAGAGAATATAATTTGTACCGTCAGAATTATTGCGGTTGTGTGTTTTCGCAAAGAGTTTGATAAATTGGGGTTTGTAGAACTCTTTTCAATTTGATGTATTACTAAAATCGACCATCAAACAATGTAGGGTCGCTTCACGAAGCGACCGTTCTAAATTTCCTGATAATCTAATTCGGGCGATTCGTGAATCGCCCCTACAACCTACCATATTGGTAAGATATATAATCGCGTCGCAGACCCGATACTTTGCACTTTGCATTTATCCCGACAAATTCAAATTTGCATAATAGAAAAACGGAGATTGAAAAAACTCAATCTCCGTTATTTTTATGT
>CAZTLU010000098.1:0-4958 GCA_964614605.1 uncultured Eubacteriales bacterium | reverse complement strand
AAGGCAGTCCTTGCGGACTGCCTTAACTTTGCACTTTTAGAATTTTGTCGCATCTTCGCGATATTCTTTCGGGGTTTTGCCCTTGTTTTTCTTGAAAATCTTGGTGAAATAGTTTACATCAAAAATTCCGCAATGCTGTGCGATATTCTGGATTTGCATATTGGTTGATGCAAGCAAGAATGCTGCGTGGTCAACACGCTTTTTGGCAACATATTCGGTAAGTGTCATTCCTGTTTCTTTCTTGAAAAGGGTTGAAAGATAGCTTGCGTTCACATTGAGCATTTCAGCCTGACGGTGAAGGCTCAAATCAGCGGTCAAATCAGAATCAATTATGGTAATTACCTTTTGCACAAGAAGTGAGTAATTTTTCATTGAATGATTTTTCACGAGAGCACAATATTTGTAAATCATATCGTGCATCATGTCAACACCATCTTGTACGGTTTTGATTTTTTCAATCTTTTTAGCAAAATCAGAGGAAACTCCGTCAATATAAAATGGGTGTACACCGCCCTGTTCAACCGCCTTGCGCAGAAGCACATTTGCTACAATTGTGTAGTTTTTCATATTGCGGACAGGGTCATCAACACGCATTTCAAGCATAAGCCCGGAGGAATTACTTATCATCTGCTCTGCTTTGTGAGCTATGCCTTGACTTACCGCCTGCATAAGTTTTTTCTCGCCTTCATAACGGCTTTCAAGCATTCTCATTGCAAGCAGAGGGTCATCAATTCGTTGATTTAAGCGTTCAACAATCTCAGGGAACGGCTTATCGGCGGACACAAGGCTCAGCGTTTTAACTGTGAAATTTTCCATACTGCCCCAAAGAAGTTCGCCCAAGGTATTTAAAAGAGAAGAAATAATGTCTCTGTCGGCATAAACGGGCACAGTTGTATAATACTTCTGAATTTGATTCTGAAAAGATGCAGGTATATCATACTGAACTGCCGCGTCAACAAGCATTTTTTGTGTGAATTCGCGGTCAATATAGGGACCTGCAATAAAGGTCCGCTCTCTGTCATTTTCGGGAAGAAGAATGAAAATATAATTACAGTTAAAACTGTCAGTAAGTTTGAAAATCATATTTTCGGTGAGGGTTTCGTGACGAGTGCAGAAAAGCTGGTCGTAATCTTCACTTAAACCCAGTGAATCGCGAAGTCCGCGGTCTGCCAGTCGGTAAGATTTATCACCTGCAGAAATGATGCAGGAGTTTATTCTGTAATTTTCAAGGATTTTGCGGAAAAATTTTAATTCTTTTTCGTAGCTCATAAAAACTTTCCTTATAAGTTAATTTATGGATATATTATCGTACAATTTTTGGTAAATTTCAAGATGTAGCAAAAAAAATACTGAAAAAAACGAAAAAAATACTCACTTATTGTGCCCTGTATGGTATAAAATATAATCGTATGGAATAGGGTAGAGTTATACTCTGTCCAACGTATATTAAAAAGGGGGATTTTCCACAATGGCAAAACAAGTTAAACTTGATGAAAACGGCTTCCGCAAGTTTGGCATTCGTGACTCAGTGGCTTATATGATGGGCGATTTGGGTTGTAACATGTCTTTTGCGCTTAAAGGTACAATGGCACTTTTCTGGACACAGGTTATGGGACTCAGTACATGGTACTCACTTCTTTTAATCGTAGTTCAGGTATGGGACGCAATCAACGACCCGCTTATCGGCTCAATTATTGATGCTGATAAACACAAGTACAAGAGGAATAAATTTTTACAGTACATATTAGTAGGTTCAATCGGACTTATTATTGGTGGTGCTTGTTGCTTTATTCCTGCAACAAAAGCTCCGCTCGTTGCAAAGATTGCAATTTTCATCGGCGGTTATGTGCTTTGGGATGCGTTCTACACAATAGCAAATGTTCCCTATGGTTCACTTTTATCACTCATTTCTTCTGACGATGCTGACAGAGCTTCTCTTTCTGCATGGCGTTCAATCGGCGGTATGATTGGTAATATGGTGCCGATGGTAGTTTTCCCGTTCATTATTTACAACGAAGACGAATCACTTAACGGAACACGAGTATTCATAATGGCTTTAGTTATGGGCATTATCGGATTTATCTGCTTCCAGTTTATGGTTAGAAATACTGAAATCCGTGTTGATACAGAAGTTCAGTGCAATGAAGACCAGCCTAAATTTAATGTTTTCAAGGCTATGGGCAACTTTGTTAAAAACAGACCTGCAGTTGGTGCTACACTTGCTGCTATGGGTATGTTTATCGGTATGCAGGGTGCTACAACAGCTGTTACGGTTACATTCCAGATTTATTTTGACAACACAAAAATTTCAGGTCTTGTTTCTATGTTCTCAATGATTCCTATTGTGCTTTTCACACCTCTTGCTCGTAAGATGGTTAAAAAGTACGGTAAGAAAGAGCTTTCAGCAATCGGTTCAATCTGCTATATTGTAGGTGCAGCAGTTCTTTTACTTGCACCGTTGGGAATTATTCCTGTTACAGAAGAAAACACAAAGCTTGACTTAATCGTTTACATTATCGGTCAGCTTATCTGTGCATTGGGCCTTGGTATTTACTCAACAGTTTCTTGGGCTATGATGGGCGACGCTATTGACTACAATGAGTGGAAAACAGGTACTCGTGAAGAAGGTACAGTTTATTCACTTCACTCATTCTTCAGAAAGCTTGCACAAGGCTTAGGACCTGCTGTTGCAATTGCAATTATGGGTACTATGGGCTATGTAAATAACAGTGCTCCCGATGCAAATGGTAACTTCACAGCTATTGATGTTAATTTGCTTAGCTGGGAAGTAGCTTGCGATATTCGTATGCTTGTTGCTGTTCTTTACCTTGTTGCAGGTATCTTCCAATTCGTTGGTCTTGGTATTGTATATAACCTCGACAAGAAAACACTTGCAACAATGCAAGCAGAACTTGCAGAAAGACGCGAAAAAGTCGAAGTTGCTGAATAATCAGTTTTAATATTTACAGAACGGTGATGGTAAAATCCACCACCGTTCTTTTTTAGCAAATAATACTTGAAATAAAGATAAGAACAAGATAAAATAATTATAGGCAAATTGCTAATTAAATAAATGAAAGAAAGTGGAAAAATGAAAGAACAAAACATCCGACCATTTGGTTGGCGTGACAAATTAGGCTACGCTATGGGTGATATGGGCTGTGGCTTCTCATTTCAGCTTGTTTCAACCTTTATGCAGCTTTTCTATTTGCAGTACATAGGTATTAAAGCAGCAGACTACGCAGTTATTATTATTATTTCCAAAGTTTTTGATGCAATCAACGATGTTGTAATCGGAAATTTGGTTGACACAAAGAGAATCGGCAAAAAGAGTAAATATATGCCTTGGATTATTGCGGGTGGCTTGATTCTTGTTGTTTTTAATGTAATGATATTTGCACCAGTTACAGCATTCCCTTATCCAGCTAAATATGCTTGGTGTCTTATCGCATATTGCTTGTGGTCAATTGCATATACAATGGTTAATGTGCCTTATGGTTCACTTCATAGTGTTATTACAAGCGACCCTCAGGAAAGAGTTTCTCTTTCTACATTCCGTAGCATCGGTGCAGCATTACCTGCAATCGTCATTATGATTGTTCTTCCCGGTATTGTTTATAATAAGGTTGAAAATCCTGTGACAGGTATTGAAGAAGAAGTTCTTAAGGGTGAAACACTTCTTCCTGTTGCCTTTGTAATGTCAATTGTTGCTTTTGCAACTCTTTGGGGAACAACAAAGCTTGTTAAAGAAAGAGTTCAGCGTGAAGATGATGGGCAGAATGCAACAGGTATCAAGGCTTTCTTCTCTGCGTTCAAAGCGTTCTTTACAAACAGAGCTATGGTAGGTGCTACAATCGCATCAGTTGCATCAGTTGCTCTTTTCAACTCAACAATGGCTCTTAACAATATGGTTTTCCAGTATTTCTTTGTTGACACAAGTAAAGTTGGTATTGCAATGATAGGTTCTTATGCACCAATGGTTGTGTTTATGGCTCTTTTAGGTAAGCTTACATCTAAATTCGGTAAGAAAAAGGTTATTGTAACTTGTATGCTTATCGGTGCAATTTCAGGTGCAATTTCTCTCTTTGTTCCATTAACACCTGATATGACAGGTATGCTTCTTTACATCGTTTGTCTTATGGGACTTAATGTTGGTAATGCTGTGTTCCAGATTTCTGTTTGGGCAATCGTTGCAGACTGCATCGAAGTAAGTTACAGAAAAACAGGCAAGAGCGAAGAAGGTTCACTTTATGCTCTTTATTCGTTCTTCCGTAAGCTTGCTCAAGGTATCGGTCAGGCGGTAGTTTCATTAGGTCTTGTTGCTATTGGTTTTGTTGAAGGCGAAAATGCCGTTCAGGCAGAAGGCTTCGGTGAAAAGGTTAAATCACTCTATTTCGTGGTTCTTGCGGCAGGCTCACTTGTAGCATTTCTTTCTATGGCATTTATTTATAACATTGGCAAGAAAGAGGAAGAAGAATTGGCGAAGCCTATTGAAAAATAAAACTAATTTTGTAAACCGTCAGCGGATTTGCCACTGGCGGTTTTTGTATTATGAGGCTCTGTCATTCTGAAGAGCGTAGCAACGAAGAATCTCGTTAGTTATTTTTACACTTTGGCAGAGGTTCTTCGCTTTGCTCAGAATGACAATGAAAATACTTAACAAAATGCCATAAAATTATCCACAAATCTATAAAAATTCTACTCACGAAAAAACCTTGAAATCCGTTACAATATACTTGTAAATGTTATACTTTTAACAAAAGAAAAGGAGCGTTATTCAAATGAGAAAAATTATTAACATCAACCGCAAATGGTCATTCCGTAAGGGCGTTGACACATTCCCCGCAACAGTGCCTGCAGAGTGGGATTTTGTGAATATCCCTCATTCGTGGAATGCTATTGACGGTCAGGACGGCGGCAACGACTATTTCCGTGGCTTTGCTTGCTATTACAAAGAG
>CAZTLU010000097.1:1929-5225 GCA_964614605.1 uncultured Eubacteriales bacterium | reverse complement strand
CTTCGCGAGTGCGATGCGGGTATTAAAATGGGCGTTTCGGCTATTGATGATGTGCTTCCTTACGTTAAAGCTGACAGGCTCAAAAAAGACCTTGAAGATTGCAAGGAAGAACACAACAAGCTTGACAAAGAGTTGCAGGAGCTTCTTGACCGATACCGTGACGAGGGCAAGGAGCCAAATCCCATGGCAAAAGGTATGTCGTGGATGAAAACCAATATGAAGCTTGTTATGAATGAATCCGACCACACAATTGCAGATTTGATTACCGACGGGTGCAATATGGGGGTAAAATCCCTTAATAAATACCTTAATAAGTATGTGGCGGCAGACGAAAGCTCAAAGGACATCTGCAAAAGGCTTATAAATCTTGAAGAAGATTTGACAATTCAGATGCGTCAATTTTTATAAAGCCTGATTTATTGACTTTTTGGTGTCAATTTGGTATATTGATTTCGGGTGATAAATATGATTTTTGACACATTGGAAAACATTAAAAATTACAAAGGCTTAGGCAGGGTTTATACCGCTCTTAAATTTCTTGCGGAGACCGATTTTTCTCAAATGGAATTAGGCCGATATGAGCTTGAGGGTAATGATATTTATTATATGGTGCAATCTTATGATACCGCCCCCGCGAAGACTATTGCAGAGGCTCATAAAAAGTATATTGATATTCAGTTTATGGTTGAGGGTGAGGAGCTTATCGGCGTTGCACCTATTTCTTGTGAAAAGATAGAAACACAAGCAATCCCCGAAAACGATGTTTGGTTTTATGAGTGCAAAACCGAGGCTATGACACTCATTGAGGGTAGCTTTATGGTGCTTTATCCCAACGATTTGCACTGCCCCGGCGTTGCCACAAATAACAAGGCTATGACCTGTCGTAAGGTAGTAGTAAAGGTTAAGGTTTAGCCTATACTCACCTTAAGTAAAAAATAACGGTGAGTTATGCATGCACTCACCGTTATTTTCTTGTCTTTTTTCTGTATTCCAGCGGCG
This sequence comes from uncultured Eubacteriales bacterium, assembly GCA_964614605.1. GTDB lineage: Bacteria > Bacillota > Clostridia > Oscillospirales > Acutalibacteraceae > Fimenecus. Next base: position 4,226 of record CAZTLU010000097.1, on the reverse strand, counting down.
AAACACCCACTGTAGTTTTAAAGCAATATGAAAAATATTGCTGGTCAGAGTAATGTAGCTTTTTCGCAATATCGCCCACACTCATATTTGTATGCACAAGATAAGCCTTTGCCGTGTCAATTTTCCGTTCAAGAAAATACTGATAGGGTGTTACCCTGTATTTATTTTTGAAAACATTTATGACATAGTTTTTTGAGTAGCTGACATCTTTACAGAGCTTTTCAAGGTTGAACTCATTTTCAACAGATTCGTCAAGCTTTTTTCTGATAATATCGGGCAAATCTTCACTGTCAAGCTGAACGCGATTGTGGATATACATAAAAATGTGCATCAGGCAAATGGTGATTTTACTGACCATTCTGTCATAAGGAATATTCTCGCGGGAAATCTCAAAAATCTCTTCAAAATATTTTTTCACATTGCAGTTTTCGAAAAGATATGTATCCTTGGGCAGATAGTAGTTAATCAGAGCGTCGGCAAGCGGGCCGTCAAATACAATCCAGTATTTATGCCAAGGGTCATTGGCATCGGCTTTGTATTGATGCTCTGTGCCCACCTTTAAAAAGAACACATCATCTGCATCGGGCACAAGGTGTTGCCCCTCAATGTCGAGAGTTCCGCTACCACTGATTATAAATTCAAGTGCGTTAAGGTCGGAGCACTCGCGGACAATATTAAAATGCTCGTCACAATAGGTTTCGCCCACCATAAGCACTTTTAAAGGGTCACTTTCATTAACAAGAGTGAAAAAATTTTTAAAATTCTCTATCATAGTTATATTCCTAACATTTTTATTCACAAAACCGCTTTACGAATGCTCGAAAAAGTGATATTTTAATGATAATATAAAAAGTTATGAATTGCAAGGGGGATTTTATATGTCAATCCATATTTGTGAAGATAATATTTTTGTGCTTGAAACAAAAAACACCCATTATGTGTTGGGCGTTGATAAAAACGGCTATAACCGACACATTCATTGGGGTAAAAAATGCATTCTTGCCGACTATTCGGCAAAGGATATCTGGCACGAAAATTCAAATCATACCGAGCTTGATATGGCTCGTCAGGAATTTACAGTTTTTGGCGGAACAATGTATCGTGAAAGCGATTTAAAAGTGCAGTTTCCTGACAAATGCCGTGAAATTGAACTTCGGTTTGTTGATGCAAAAGCAGAAGATAATATTCTCACCGTAACACTTAAAGATAAGGTTTATCCTTTAGAAATCTCACTTAAATATAGAGTGCAGGATAATGACGATATTATTACTCGTTGGGCTGAAATCAAAAACACAGGTAACGAAAAGATTATTCTTGACAGAGCTTTCTCTGCTGAGTTAACACTTCCATCTCAATATCCATACACATTCAAAAACACAAATGGTTCTTGGGGTGGTGAATATGTTGAAACAGAATCAACCCTTGAGGGTGGTGCACTTGTATTTGACAGTAAACGTGGCACAAGCGGACACAATCAGTCACCATATTTCATAGCATATCAGAATGCTGACGAAAATCAGGGTGATGTTTATTTTGGCTCACTTGCTTACAGTGGCAATTTCAAGGTGCTTTGCACTCGTGACCTTTTCTATGCAACACGAATTTCATTGGGTGTTAGTGACCACGATTTTAAATATGAATTAAAGGCAAACGAGACTTTCACAACACCATTTGTGTTCTGTGGATATTCATCACAGGGCTTTGGTGAAATGAGCCGTCAGATGAACAGATTTGCAATCAATCATGTGTTGCCAAAACAGTTTAATGACAAGATTTTGCCGGTTCTTTATAATTCTTGGGAAGCAACAGAATTTGATGTTAACACAAAAGACCAGACAAAACTTGCAAAACTTGCGGCTGCAATGGGCGTTGAGCTTTTCGTTATGGATGACGGCTGGTTTGGTGCTCGTAATCACGACAGAGCAGGTCTTGGCGACTGGGTTGTAAACAAGAAAAAGTTCCCTAAAGGAATTGACGAGCTTATTAAGAATGTTAACAAGCTCGGAATGGATTTTGGTCTCTGGTTTGAGCCTGAAATGGTAAATCCTGATTCCGACTTGTTCCGTGCACATCCTGATTGGGCTTATCATTATGACACCCGCACCGCACACGAGCTTCGTCATCAGTTAGTGCTTAATATGACAAGAGAAGATGTTCAGGAATACATTTTTGAATGTATGGACACAATGCTCACTGAACACAATATCAAATATATTAAATGGGATATGAACCGACCACTTTCAGAAACAGGTGCCGAAAATCTTGACTGTCCACAAGAGCTTTGGTACAGACACACA
>CAZTLU010000097.1:0-1829 GCA_964614605.1 uncultured Eubacteriales bacterium | reverse complement strand
CTTGACCCCGACCGCGACGAAATCCTTTTCAATCACTATGTAAGTGAAGATAAAAAAGAATCCGTGGCATTTATCTCATCAAGTGTTACACGCTTTATGAAAAAAGAGGTTCCTTTTAAGTTTGAGGGACTTGATGATGACACGGTTTATAAATTTACTCTGAATGATAAGGAATATGAAAAATCCGGCGCATACCTTAAAAATGTAGGAATACCGCTCACAATTCGCGGAATGGGATATAACAAGATAATTAAAATCAAGGCGAAATAAATCTATCTTATGAAATGTAGGGCGGGGGCTATGCTCCCGCCGTAAAGTTTAATGATATGAAATTAAAAAGTGACAACAAATTTCTTGAACAAGCTTTTCAATGGGCTATAAACAAAATCCCGCAATTCGTTGTGACAGGTACAAAAAATGGTGCAATAAACAAGGGTGAAAACGGCTGGTACGGTCCCGACGGTGTGGTGCTCACCTCACCCGACGCCGATTGGGCGCAGCCGCGCGATTATAAGCCTTGCTTTTGGGCGGGGTATTTTGACCGTACGGCTTATTATATCCGCGACTTTGTTCATCAAGCCAAGGGCGCGCATTTGGCGGGGCTTGACGAAGAGCTTTACAATATGTTCAGCACCTTTGTGACAAACGCAAGTAAAGAATCGGGATATTATGCACCCTGGGCGTTTAATTTTGACAACAGTGTTTATTATATGGATACCCCAAATCTTACCCGATTTGTCCGCGAAATTACCGCACAGTTTGAGCTTGTTGAAACGGCATACACTCTTTATAAATGGACGGGGGATATGAATTATATAACCGTTTCGTCGGAGTTTTGCGATAAAATAATGAGTGATTTTATTGAAAATCAAGACGGCATAATTTTAAAGGAAAAGAATGGCATCCCCGAGGGTAAGGGCGATATTTTTGACGGCAGTTCAACCTATAACGAACGGGGCTTTCATGCCGCTGAGGCGGGCGACAGTATTGCCGCAATGTATAAAGCTTTGCTTTGCTATGCCGAAATGCTGAAAATCAGAGGTGAAAATGCAAAAGCAGAAAAGCAGATTGAAAGAGCCCAAAATCTGAAAAAATATTTCAATAATGAGTGGAGCGTTGTGCCCAATAGCGACAAATACTGCTACGCTATTGATAATAAAGGTAGAAAGCATTACAAGTGGCACAAAATCGGCAAAGAAATTCACGGCGGCGCGTCGTTGGTTTTTATTCCATTAAAAGAAATAACGGAGCAGGGCGAACGCAACGACAAGCTTCTTGACTACATTTTCAATAAAGAAAAAAATCCTCTTACAAGAGAGGATAATATTGAAAGTCTTACATATCTGCCCGAGGTTTTCTTTCCGTATTTTCAGAATGACCGCGCGTGGTACTGGATGAAGCACATAATTGAGCAAAAAGACTTGCCCCACGAGCATCAAACGCAGGGCGCCAACGGAGATTATCCCGAAATTTCTTTTACATTTTTAAGCCAAACGGTCTGCGGGCTTATGGGTGTTGATGTGAATACGGCAAAGGGGGAAATCACAACCTGTCCGCATTTTCCACAAGAAATCAACGAAATAACACTCACAGATTTGGTGTTTGGTAAACACCGAGTTGATATTACACTCACAAAAAACACCGCCGAGCTTACAAATAAAGGAGAAAAGCCGATAAAATGGGTTTGCAGATTTGGTGATAAGGATAAAGGACAAAAAGTAGTAGTGAATACAAAATGCAAAATGAAAAAGGAACTCTCGATTTGAGAGTTCCTTACAGTTTGTCGAAAAAGTCTAGCAAAAGCTGGGCTTTTTTTGTATTTAGTGGTA
>CAZTLU010000096.1:0-5377 GCA_964614605.1 uncultured Eubacteriales bacterium | reverse complement strand
CCCTCTCCCCTTTGACAAGGGGCGCTTTGATTCTGTTCGACAAATTCAAATTTGTCACTATTTGTTGATATTGACTTAATGTTTAAAATATTTTATACTATTATAGTCACTAAATTCAAAGGAATGTATAATATGGAACAGAAAAAAATTGATAGAATAAACGAATTGGCTAAAAAAATGAAAACCGTAGGTCTCACCGAAGAAGAAAAGGCAGAGCAGGCAGTACTCCGCCGTGAATATATCGATAGCTTTAAACGCAGTCTTACAGGTCAACTTGATTGTATGTATATCGTTGACGAAAAGGGCAATAAAACGAAAGTTGAGCGTAAAAAGAAATGAACGAAATAAAACTCGGCAAATATCGTCACTTCAAGGGCAACGAATATGAGGTAATCGGCATTGCAAACCACAGTGAAACACTTGAGAAAATGGTGGTTTATCGCGCGCTTTACGGCGAAAAAGAAATCTGGGTGCGTCCTGCAAATATGTGGAACGAAGAAATTACTCGTGACGGCAAAACCTTTAAACGATTTGAATACATCGGTGAATAGTAAAAAACTGAATATGTTGGGGCATAAATGGCTCATAAACTTGACTAAACCGCTAAATATAGTGTATAATATTTAGCGGTAATTTTTATAATTTCTTGTATTTTTATGTAAAGGATGTAAAGTATGGCAAAGAAAGCATCATACGGTAACGAAAGCATCTCACAATTAAAGGGCGCTGACCGAGTAAGAAAACGTCCCGCCGTTATTTTCGGCTCCGACGGTATTGAGGGCTGTCAGCATTCGGTGTTTGAAATTCTGTCAAACTCAATCGACGAGGCTCGTGAGGGTTATGGCGATAAAATTGTAATAACCCGTTTTCTTGACGGCTCGGTTGAAATTCAGGACTTTGGCCGCGGTATTCCCGTTGACTTCAATAAAAAAGAAAACTGCTATAACTGGGAGCTTGTTTTCTGCGAGCTCTACGCAGGCGGTAAGTACGATACCAACGACGGTGGCAACTATGAGTATTCGTTGGGTCTTAACGGCTTGGGCCTTTGCGCAACGCAGTATGCCTCTGAATATATGGACGCTGAAATCCACACAGGCGGATTTAAATATCTTCTTCACTTTGAGCATGGTGAAATCGCAGGGGATATGGTCAAAGAGCCATATAATAAGCGCGACACAGGTTCCCGTATCCGTTGGAAGCCCGATTTAAAGGTTTTCACCGACATAAATATTCCTCTTGAATATTATCAGGAGACTATCAAGCGTCAGTCCGTTGTAAATGCGGGCATAAAATTCATACTTAAAAATCAGATTTCGGGCAATTCCTTTGAAACCTTTGAATATGTTTACGATAACGGAATTACCGACTATGTAAAAGAAATCTCCGCGGGTACAGAAATGTCAACCGTTCAGTTCTGGTCAACCGAAAAGGTAGGTCGCGACCGTGCCGATATGAAGGACTACCGCGTTAAGATTACTGCGTCACTCTGCTTCTCAAATAAAGTGCAGATGAAAGAGTATTACCATAACTCAAGCTTTCTGGAGCACGGCGGAGCCCCCGAAAAAGCCTTCAGAAGCGCTTTTGTGGCTCAAATCGACAATTATCTTAAGCAGAACGGAAAATACCTTAAAAGCGACGCAAAAATCAATTATCAGGATATTGAAGATTGTTTGATTTTGGTTGTTTCTTCATTCTCAACGCAGACCTCATACGAAAATCAGACCAAAAAAGCAATCACAAATAAATTTATTCAAGAAGCTATGACAGAATTTTTCCGTCATCAGCTTGAAATCTACTTTATTGAAAATAAGCTTGACGCCGACAAAATTGCAAACCAGATTCTTATCAATATGCGTTCGCGTATCAAGGCAGAAAGTACAAGAATAAACATTAAGAAAACCTTGCAGTCAAGCAATGATATGACTTCTCGTGTTGAAAAATTCGTTGACTGCCGCAGTAAAGATGTTAACGAACGCGAAATCTTCATAGTTGAGGGTGATTCGGCTCTCGGTGCTTGTAAGCAGGCTCGTGACTCTGCCTTCCAGGCGATAATCCCAGTTCGCGGTAAAATTCTCAACTGCCTGAAGAGTGAATACGATAAGATTTTCAAGAGCGACATTATTGTTGACTTGATTAAGGTTATCGGTTGCGGTGTTGAGGTTAATTCAAAGTCAAATAAGGAATTATCACTTTTCAGCCTTGAAAATCTGCGTTGGAGTAAGGTTATTATCTGTACCGACGCCGATGTTGACGGCTTCCATATCAGAACACTTATTCTCACAATGATTCGTCGCCTTATGCCCACAATTATCAAAGAGGGCAAGGTGTTTATTGCGGAATCACCACTTTACGAAATCCGCTCAAAAGACCAGACATATTTCTGTTATACCGAAAAAGAAAAAGCAGATGTGCTGGCAGAAATCGGCGACGCGAAATACACAATTCAGCGTTCAAAGGGACTTGGTGAAAACGATGCGGATATGATGTGGCTCACCACAATGAACCCCAAAACCCGCCGTCTTATCAAGGTTGAGCCCGACAATATCGAAGCACTTATGGACGAAAAATTCGAACTATTTATGGGCGACGATTTACAGGGCAGAAAAGATTTCATCGCAGAAAACGGTCATATGTATATTGACCTTGCAGATATTTCTTGAAACGCAAAACTCAAAATGCAAAGCGCAAAATGATTGCAGGTGAATTGAGATGAATGAAAATATTATAGAAAATAAAAGCTTTCAGTTCGCAATAAGAATTGTTAATTTATATAAACATCTTACAACAGATAAAAAAGAGTATATTATGTCGAAGCAACTTTTAAAATGTGGAACAAGTATAGGTGCAAACGTTGCGGAGGCAGAATGCGGTCAGACAAAAGCTGATTTCTACGCGAAACTGAGTATTGCGTTAAAAGAAGCACGCGAAACATGCTTTTGGTTACAACTTTTATGTGAAACTGAATATTTAACTGAAAAAGAATTTATTTCAATGGAAAATGATATAAAAGAAATAATTGCGTTATTAACTGCAATATGTAAGACAACTCAGCAAAATCAAAAATAATTTTATATTTTAAATGCGTCGCAGACCCGACATTTTGCATTTTGCGCTTTGCATTTTGCACTTGTGTTCGGGTGAGTGCACTCGATTGTATTTTGTAATCAAAATCCTTTTAAGGAGTAAAATTTATGGCACGAAAAAAGAAAACAGTTGAGCCCGAAATCACCGAAGAGCAATTAAATGCTCATATTATCGGTGCAGGCGAGGTTGTAACTCAAAATATTACCCATACTCTTGAAACAAACTTTATGCCCTACGCAATGAGCGTAATTGTGTCCCGTGCAATTCCCGAAATCGACGGCTTTAAGCCCTCTCACAGAAAATTGCTTTATACAATGTATAAAATGGGTCTTTTAAACGGCAACAGAGTAAAATCCGCAAATATCGTTGGTCGTACAATGCAGCTTAACCCTCACGGTGACGCGGCGATTTATGAAACAATGGTGCGTTTATCCCGCGGTAACGAGAGCTTGCTGCACCCTTATGTTGATTCAAAGGGCAACTTCGGTAAGGCATATTCAAAGAATATGGTTTTTGCCGCATCTCGTTATACAGAGGCAAAGCTTGAGGCGATTTCTGCCGAGCTTTTCCGCGATATTGATAAAGATACAGTTGATTTTGTGGATAACTACGATGCCACAATGCAAGAGCCCACACTCTTGCCCGTAAGCTTCCCGTCAGTGCTTGTAAATGCAAATACAGGTATCGCCGTTGGTATGGCTTCATCAATCTGCTCATTTAATCTTCGTGAAATCTGTGAAACCACAATCGGACTGATTAAAAACCCCGATTTTGATGTTACAGAAACTCTTAAAGCACCCGATTTCATAGGTGGCGGTAAAATTATCTATGACGAGCGTCAGATGAGCGAGATTTACCGTACGGGCCGCGGCGGCTTTAAGGTAAGAGCAAAATATGAATACGATAAAGCAAATAACTGTATTGATATCACTGAAATTCCGCCCACAACTACCGCCGAAGCAATAATCGACAAGATTATTGAACGAGTAAAAGCAAACGCAATCCGCGAAATCAGTGACATTCGTGACGAAACCGATAAAAAGGGCCTTAAAATCACAATTGATTTAAAACGCGGTACAGATGCCGAAAAGCTTATGCAGAAGCTTTATAAAATGACTCCTCTTGAAGATACATTCTCTTGCAACTTCAATGTGCTCATTGCAGGCGTTCCGCAGGTGTTGGGCGTTGCCGATTTGCTTCTTGAGTGGATTGCATTCCGTACAGAGTGCGTAAACCGTCGCGTTTACTTCGATTTGACAAAGGCAAAGGACAAGCTTCATCTTCTTTTGGGACTTCAGAAAATTCTTCTCGATATCGACAAGGCAATTAAGATTGTCCGTGAAACCGAAGAAGAGGCAGAGGTTGTTCCCAATTTGATGATTGGCTTCGGCATTGATAAAACTCAGGCTGAATATGTGGCTGAAATCAAGCTTCGCCACTTGAACCGTGAATATATTCTCAAACGCTTAAGGGATGTTGAAGACCTTAAAAAACAGATTGAGGATATGGAAGATATCCTCGCTAATAAATCGCGTGTTAAAAAGATTATCGTCAATGAACTTAAAGGTGTTGCCGATAAATACGGCAAGGACCGTCGTTCAGAGATTATTTATGCTCAAGAGGTTGAAGAGGAAAAGGTAGAAATCGAAGAAATTCCCGATTATCCGGTAACTCTCTTCTTCACAAAAGAGGGATATTTCAAGAAAATTACTCCCTTGTCACTTCGTATGAGTGGCGAGCATAAGCTTAAAGAAAACGACGAAATTGTAATGAGCGTTGAAACTACCAACAGTACAGAGCTTTTGTTCTTCACAAATAAATGTCAGGTTTATAAGTCAAGAGCGAGCGAATTTGACGATACAAAGGCAAGTGTATTGGGTGATTTCGTGGCTTCAAAGCTTTCAATGGAAGAGGGCGAAACCGCAATTTCAATGGTTGTGCTGAAAGAATATAAGGGATATATGCTCTTCTTCTTTGAAAACGGCAAGGTTGCAAAGGTGGATATTTCTGCTTACGAAACCAAGACCAACCGTAAAAAGCTTATTAAGGCTTATTCTGATAAGAGCCCATTGGTAGCGGCTGTTTATGTACCGCAGGATAAAGAACTGGTTATGAAATCTACCGCGGGCAGATATCTGCTTTTCAATTCGGGCGCAATCTCTGCAAAGACCACCAAGGATAGTCAGGGTGTTGCAGTAATGAGCCTTAAGAAAGGCCACCGCGTTGACAGCGTTACCGATTTCACCGACGGTATGTTCGCAAAGCCCGGCCGATACAGAACAAAGAACCTCCC
>CAZTLU010000095.1:0-5598 GCA_964614605.1 uncultured Eubacteriales bacterium | reverse complement strand
TAGCGAGAGAATTTTTTCTCTCGCCTTTAATTATGCATTTATTTGATTATTTCACCGTTTCTAATATAAATCCTCGGTACTCGTTTGTTGAGCAAACAACAGAATTCGTAATTGAAACGATAATCGGGATGTGACAAATCTTCAATCGTGATGACCTCGTTACCGTCGACACCCACAAGTGTTACCTCATCGCCAACCTTGGCGTCGGGAACATCTGACGCATCAATCATAAACTGGTCCATACAGATTTTACCGATAATTCTGCAACGCACGCCCTTTACAATTACTTCACCCTTGTTTGAAAGGTAACGGGGATATCCGTCTGCGTATCCAACGGGTACGGTTGCAATTTTCATATCCTTTTCTGCCACAAATGTTGAGCCGTAGCTTACAGTAAATCCTGCGCTTACATCTTTAATGAATGAAATACTGCTTTTTAATTCCATAGCAGGTTCAAGCACGAATTCACGGCTCATTTCTGCCGACGGATAAAGCCCGTACATCATAATTCCGCATCTCACAGTATCTCCGCAGTAACCGTCCATTTCCATTGCCGCTGCACTGTTGAACATGTGGCGTCTGAAATTATATCCCTCCGCAATCAGCTTGTCGGTGAATTCAAGGAATTTTTTTCGCTGATTTTCCGCAGAGGTTTTGTCGGCATAGTCTGCACAGGCAAAATGTGTGAAAATGCCTGCAACAGAAATACCGGTCAATTCAAAAATCTTTTTGATATCTTCAAGACTTTGCTCGTTTGGTTGAAAGCCGATTCTACCCATACCCGTATCAATTTTGATGTGTACAGTTGCCTCTTTTCCGATTTCTGTTGCAATAACTGCAAAAGATTTTGCAGTTTCATAGTCAGAAACAGTACAGTCAATATTGTTTTCAACTGCAAGGGGAAAATCTTCTTTAAAGGTTTCGCCAAGAATAAGAATAGGCGCGACCACACCGTCATTGCGCAGGTCGAGGGCTTCTTGCATAGTTGCAACACCAAAGCGATTTATTCCCAATTCGCAAAGGAATTCAGTAACCCTTGTGGCACCGTGACCGTATGCGTCGGCCTTTACAATGCCCGTAATGTCTGTGCCTTCGGGCAATTTGGCTTTGATTGCTTCAATATTCTTTTGTATGCTGCCAAGATTTACTTTGGCATAAACTCTTTTGGTTAACATAAAAAACCTTCTTAGAAATAGATTTACACACTTTTACGCCATGTTGCAGGCATGAAGAGGACAATTATCGGGAAAATCTCAAGTCTTCCTATAAGCATATCGGCGCAGAGAACAAGCTTTGAAAAGTCAGAAAATTCGCTGAAATTTTCAATTGGTCCTACTCGTGACAAGCCCGGTCCCAAGTTGCTGATACAGGTTACAACAGCGGTCAAGGTTGTTGAAAAATCGAAATGATTAAATGACAAAAGCAAGACTGAAACACCAATTACAAAAATGTAAATAAGGAAGTATGTGGTGTTGGTGCTGACTACACTATTGTCAATAAGTGCACCGTCAAGTTTAATTGCTTTTACTCTATTTGGATTGATTGCTCTGCGAAGCTCTCTGAAAACTGATTTCGCAAGAATTAACACTCGTCCAACCTTAAGTCCGCCGCCGGTTGAACCCGAACAAGCACCAAGGAACATCAGAATAATAATTATCATCTGTGAAAGCACGGGCCATGTGTTGAAATCGGCAGTTACAAAGCCTGTTGTGGTAATAACCGAAACAACCTGGAAGATGGACTGACGAAGCGCTGTGCCGAGAGAGTCGACTATTGGATAAATGTCCACAGTAATTATAGCAAAGCATACAAAGATAATAATTAAATATGTCCACATTTCTTCACTCTTGAACGCTCTTTTGAACTGCCTTATGAGCAAAAGGTAGAAAAGGTTAAAGTTAATGCCGAAAAGCGCCATAAATACTGTAATTACCATTTCAGCGCCTAAATTATTATATGCAGCAATACTTGCGTTCTTGATTGCAAATCCGCCTGTGCCCGCAGTTGAAAATGCAGTTGTTATACTGTCAAAAAACGGCATATCACAACAAAACAGAGCAATAATTTCAGCAATGGTGAATACGGTATAAATAATATAAAGAATTCGTGCAGTTACCATGGTTTTTGAAACAAGCTTGCCAACGGTAGGCCCGGGAACTTCTGCTCGCAGAATGTGCATTGATTGCATATCCTTTTTGGGTAAAATGGCAAGAACAAAAACGATAATACCCATACCGCCAATCCAGTGAGTAAAGGAACGCCAGAAAAGGAGAGAGTTGGGTAATGCTTCAATATCGGTGAGGATTGTTGCACCCGTTGTGCTGAATCCCGAAACGGTTTCAAAAAAGGCGTCTACGGGGGAAGATATTGCGCCGGAAATTAAATATGGTAACGCGCCGAAAAGCGACATTAAAATCCATGAAAGCGAAACGATAACAAGACCCTCGCGGGCGTAGATTCGTCTGTTTTCAGTCTTTTGAACAATCATAATCAAGCTTGTCGTGAGTAACAAGCCGATTGTAATTAAAAATACATATTCAAGTTTTTCTTTGTAATAAAGAGAGACCGCAAGCGGTAAAAGCATAAGCAAAGCTTCTACCATTAAAAGTCTGCCTACGGTTTTAAAAACCATTTTATAATTCATACAAATACCTTACTCGAAAATTTCGTTAATACTGCTGATGTGGTCACTTTTTGTAACAAGAACAATTCTGTCACCAAGCTCAATTGAGTCATTACCGCCTGGGAAAAGCACCTTGTGTTTTCTGATTATACAGGCAATAAGAGTGTCTTTTTTGATTTTCAAATCCTTAAGAGGAACACCAACGCCCCAAAAATCTGTATTTATTTTAAATTCAAGTGCTTCAACCTGTCCGCCTAAAAGCTTATAAAGAGTTTGCACGCTTGACTCTTCGCCTGAATTTTCAAGAGCACGCACATAACCGATAATTCTGTTTGCGGCAATTGCCTTTGAAGAGAAAGCACTGTCCATACCAATGCTTTCAAGCACTTCATAAGAAACGCGATTTACCTTTGCAACAGTTTTGCTGATGCCGAGAGACGAAGCATACATTGCAGAGATAATGTTTTCTTCATCAATGGTGGTAAGGGCTACGAATGCATCCTGCCCCTCAATTCCCTGTTCAAGTAATACTGCACGGTCTGTTCCGTCCCCGTGAATAATATTTGCCTCGGGCAAAAGCTCGCAAAGCTTTTCGCAACGCTCCATATCACTTTCGATAATCTTTACATTATATCCGCCGGAACTGCAAAGCTGACGAGCGAGATAATAGCCAAGTTTACCGCCGCCGACAATCATAATGTCTTTTGTGCGGTGTTTATAAATTTTCAGCTTTTTCATAAAGCTTACCAGCACTCCGCGGGGGGCGGTAATGTGAATTTTATCGCCTGCTTTAAGCACGAAATCGCCGCGGGGAATAATAACCTCATTTTTGCGCTGAACGGCACAAATAAGAATCTTTACATTGAAGGCGTTAAAAATGTCCATAAGCTGCATATCGCACAGGGGATTGCCTGCGTCGAGTTTAAGCTCAACCAAATCCACAAGTCCGCGATAAAAGGTTTCAATGTTTATAGCATTGGGGAAACGGAGCACTTTAGCAATTTCGTTAGCAGCGTCAAATTCGGGGTTAACAATCATACTGAGCCCTAATTCGTCCTTAAAGAACGGAATTTGCTTTAAATAATCGGGATTTCTAACTCTTGCAATAGTGCGCTGCGCACCTGCTTTTTTTGCCATAAGACAACTGAGAATATTAAGCTCGTCCGATGAAGTGGCAGCAATAAAAAGGTCAGAATCCTCTACACCTGCTTCAAGCTGAAGCTCATAGCTTGCACCGTTTCCGCAAATGCCCATAACATCAAAGGAGTTTACCATTTGCTCAATAACCTTTGGGTTGCGGTCAACAACAACAATGTCGTGACCCTCGGCTGAAAGATGCTCAACGAGTGTGGCGCCAACCTTGCCGTCACCTACGATAACAATTTTCATAAAATCGTACCTTCTTAAAAATACTTAAATTTATACAGATATTATATTAGCACAAAAAAAACGATTTTACAACAATTGACTGATAAAAATAATTGTGATAAAGTAGATGTATATTAAGTTGTGTAATTTAATTGTAGTGGGCGACGACTCGGCGCCCCGTTTCAAGACAAGCTATTATATTAGGGCCGTCGAAGACGCCGACCCTTGCGATAAAAAGGAAAGATAATATGAACAAAAAAGTTAAAGCAATAATTTTATCATCTGTTGCATTAGTGACGGCACTGGGTATTGCCGTTGGTGTGTTTTTCGGGGTTTACCCGATGACGCCCGAGGTAGAAATAAAATCTGCCGATGAAAGAATAGACAATAATGAAAGCCTGTTGGTTGCAAGCTATAATACGGCGGCACCTTGGGGCAACTTGCTTGAGGGTACATACACAACCCGTCGTGCGCACCTTTTTGCACAGCAAATCAATGATACTTTGCCCGATGTTCTCGGCGTGCAAGAGCTTAATAGTATCTGGGTGGAAAAATTGGAAACTCTTTTGCCCCAATATGCTTATTACGGAGTTAAACGCGGCGGCGACGATAAGGAAGAAACCTCTGAAATGAGCGGAATATTCTATCTTAAAGATAAATTTGAATTGCTTGAAAGCGATACCTTCTGGATTTCGCTCACGCCCGAAACAGAATCTAAATTTGAGGGCGCCGGCTGTAACAGAATTTGCTCTTATGTTGTGCTTAAAAATAAAGAAACAGGCTTCGTTTTTGCACATCTGAATACACATCTTGATAATTCAAGTACAGAGGCACAAAATCTGGGCGGAACACTCATAGCCCAAAAGGCTGAAGCTTTAAAATCCAAATATTCAAACCTGCCGGTTGTAATAACAGGGGATTTTAATCAATATCCGGACGGGCTTGCGGTGCAGGCTTTGAAGCAAAAGGGTTTTGTAAGTGCTTGTGATATATCTGAAAATAGTAAAACAACTGCAACATATCACGAGTGGGGTAAATTCCCGCACACCGCACCCATCGATTTCATATTCGCAGACGAAACCGTAAAAATAAAAAATTATAAAGTCCACGAAGAAAAAATCGGCAAATCTTATGTATCCGACCATTTTATGATTACCGCAGAAATTGAAATATAATTTGAATTTGTCGAACTCTTTTCAATTTGATGTATTACTAAAATCGACCATCAAACAATGTAGGGTCGCTTCACGAAGCGACCGTTCTAAATTTTCTGATAATCTAATTCGGGCGATTCGTGAATCGCCCCTACAACCTACCATATTGGTAAGATATATAATCGCGTCGCAGACCCGATACTTTGCGTTTTGCATTTTGCAATTTGCATTTCAACAAACCCCAATTTGTCGAGTTAATAAAACAATTATTACATATAAATTTGTTTTGTGCATAAACTACAAAAAACTGAAAAGAGGTATTTTTATGGTTTATGTTTGCGAGGTATGTGGCTGGATGTATGACGAAGAGGCGGGGTGTCCGGAAATGGATATAACTCCCGGCACAAAATTTGAGGATTTACCCGAGGATTTTGAATGTCCTATTTGTCATGT
>CAZTLU010000094.1:0-5809 GCA_964614605.1 uncultured Eubacteriales bacterium | reverse complement strand
ATGTGTTACAGCAAGGACACCAGTTAACCATACGGTTACCTCTGTAAATCAAATCCTTTTCGTAAAGACGGCAGAAAACCTCGTTAACCGCTTTATTACAACCCTCGTCAAGAGTGAAGCGTTCTCTGTCCCAATCGCAAGAAGAACCCATTTTCTTTAACTGTTCAATAATTCTTCCGCCATACTGCTTTTTCCAGTCCCAAGCACGCTCAAGGAAGCCGTCGCGGCCCAAATCCTCTTTGGTAACACCTTCCTTTTTCATTGTTTCAACAATTTTCGCCTCAGTTGCAATTGATGCATGGTCAGTACCGGGAAGCCATAAGGTATCATACCCCGCCATTCTGTGATAACGGATAAGAATATCCTGCAAGGTGTTATCAAGAGCGTGACCCATATGAAGCTGACCTGTGATGTTTGGGGGCGGAATTACGATTGTGTAAGTCGGCTTGCCCTCTTCACGCTTTGCGTGGAAATATTTGTTGTCGAGCCAGGTTTTGTAAATTCTGTCTTCAACATTTTTCGGATTATACTGTTTTTCAAGTTCTTTGGACATAATATATCTCCTTATAAATACAATTCGCCTCATACATATATAACTATGTATGAGGCGAAATAAATTCCGTGGTACCACTCAAATTGCCGTTGCATAACAACAGCCACTTAAAATTCTTAACGGGAATTACTCGTTTTTGCTTAACGGCAAAAGCTTTAGGCAAAACCACTCAAAAGCGACGACGAAATAACCGTTGTACTGTCTCGCACCGACCGACAGCTCTCTGCAAGCGAACAAATTATTTCTTATTCTTTATCATAGTGTTTCGTTTATTCAATTCCAAGATATTTTATCAATATTCTTACTTGTTGTCAAGGTCTAACGGGTCTTTTGTTTCGCTTGACACAGGCTGAACGGGAGTATAAGGCGTGTAAGCATTGCCCTGCTGACCGTTAGGATTGTACTGATTGTTATTCGCGGGTGGTTGCTGACCGTAAGGGTTATACTGCCAAGGCTGATTGTTCTGAATAGGTTGACCTGTGTAGGGGTTAAAATTATACTGCTGTTGTTGTGCCATTCTCTGTGCCTTTTTCTTCTGTGAAGCCTTAACCACAACAACAATTACTACAATTATAACAATCACAATGAATGCAACAATACCGATAAACACAGCACCGATGATTGAAACAAGCTTTTCGCTTTCGGCACGGCTTTCAAGAATTGCTGACTCGTTATATGTAATTGAGCCCATAAAGGTTTCTACTGTTTCATTTCTGTATGCCACAAGGTCTTCTGCATCAATAACATCTACATACATATCAACCACGCAGTTGTCAGTGATGATAATAACCTCTGAATAAAGGCATTCATCAGTTACTCTCAAATTACTATCAAGATTCTCGTAATCATAATACATTTCATAAATAATTGCATCATAATCGCCGATTTTTTCATATTTAATTTCGGTCTGGCTCATTGTGCCGCTGATGTACCACTCTAACTGCTCAAAATATTCGTCACCGTAATCGTAATCTTCAAGAGCTTCGTCTTCAAGAGCTACGGTTATGTACAAATCAACATTGTTACCCGTGTAGTATTCGTTACCGTCGTCTGCGGTGTACCATTCGTCATACCAAAGGTTTACATAAAAGCTTTCAGTTTCGCTCATATCCGTAACATCAAAGCCCTCGGGACATTCAACAGTTACGTAGTCATTTGAAAATGCAAATGCACTCATTGAAAATACTGATACAAGCATTAAAACTGCAAGTGCCAATGATAATAATTTTGCCATTTTCTTTTTCATATTATATCCCCCTATTATTTACCCCGATTTACACCGACAATGATGTGATAATTGTCGAATAAACTTTAACGGGGTCATTTATGAAATTCTGCTTAACCTGTTCAAGCTGTAAGCTGTCGCTGACATAAACAGAAAGCTTCATAAGCTCGGTATCGCGGTCAAATAGAGTAAAGGTAATTGTATAACCGCCGTTTTCCTCTTTTTTAACCTCAATTTTATTTTCACGCTCAATTTTTGCGCGTGTTGTAAGTCTTATTGCAGAATTTACCGCCTTTTCACGAACAGTACGGGGCAGACTTGTCTGCAAAAGCTCTGCGGCTTCTCTGCCCTTTTGGGTAACAGAAATCACTTCGTCTTCGTCAAGAATATCGGCAGTGATGTTGCCCGTTTTGAGAAGTTCCTCAATCGCCTGACCTACCTCAAAATAATTGGCAAGGCCATCCTCCTGCATTGCCTCGTTGAGCATCTGTCTTGTCATAGGTGCGTCAACGCTTTTAAGCAAATAGCAGATAAGAAGTCTTATATCGTCACGGTTACGAAGACCGCCCAATTCAATTCCTGCGTCAAATGCGTCAAAGTCCATATCTCTTACTCCTGTAAAAGTGCTAAAATTTCTTTAATGTCTTCATAAACATAGGTTGGCTTGATTTCACTGTTGTCAATATCTTCCTGTGTGCTTTCACCGCTTAACACGCAAATGGTATCAACACCGGCATTCACACCCGAAGCGATGTCGGTGTAAAGTCGGTCACCGATTACAACAGTTTCCTCTTTAGTAAACGGTGAACGCTCAACGGAAAAATCAATCATAAAGCCGTCGGGCTTGCCAATGTACAACGGTCTGCGATTTGTGGCGTAGTTAATAGCCTCACACATTGCAAAGCAATCGGGCACAAGACCGAATTCTGTGGGACAACCTCTGTCGGGATTTGTTGCGATGTAGGGAATATCCTTTTTAGTCTGCAACAGATATGAAACATCCCAAAGCTTTTTATAGGTAAGCTCTGTATCATATCCCACACAGATGCAATCTGTATCTTCGTCTGCTTCTGTGGTGATTTTAACGCCGTATTTTTCCATTTCAGCAATCATTGAAGCAGTACCCATACAGTAAATCTTTTTATTAGGGAAATGCTTGTTAAGATACAAAGCAGTTGCCTGTGACGAGGTGAAGAAATTATCCTCGGTCACCTTGATTCCCATATTTGAAAGCTTGATTACATAATCCTTTACCGAGCGGGAAGAGTTGTTTGTAATGAAAACATACTGACCGCCAACGCTTTCAATATGCGCCAAAAATTCATTCACACACTCAAAAAGACGCGCACCCTCATAAATTGTTCCGTCCATATCAAGAAGGAACAGTTTTTTATCTTTTAATGACATAATAAGCCTCTTAATAATTGTTATAAATTATTTTTCTCGGGGCGCCGAGTTGTCGCCCCCTACAAATACATCATCGGAGAAATGTAGGTGTTTTTGATGAAATTTTGCTTTTGAGACCGCAGGCTTACGCGTGTAAGTCAAGGGCGAAAAAGTGAAATTTCGCAAAAAAGACCACATTTATCCCTCGTAATCGTCTTCGTTTTCCCAGTTATGGAAAACATTTTGAACATCATCGTTCTCTTCAAACATTTCAAGCATTCTGCCCATTGCCTTTATGTCGTCGGGATTTGTAAGTGCTGTGTATGTGCTTGGAACATACTCAACCTCGGCTGAAACGAATTTGTATCCCTTTGCCTCAAGGTCATCACGAACTGCACCCATATCTGTAGGCTCTGTGCGAACATCATAGATTTCGTCATCTGTGATAAAGTCAACTGCGCCTGCCTCAAGAGCATCTTCCATAAGCCGGTCTTCGTCAATACCCTCTTTTTCAAAAAGGATTACGCCCTGACGATTGAACATAAATGAAACGCAACCGCTCTGGCCCATATTTCCGCCGAATTTATCGAAGAAATGACGAACATCTGCCGCAGTTCTGTTGCGGTTATCTGTAAGAGTTTCAACAATCACTGCGATACCTGACGGTCCATAGCCCTCATATACGATTTCCTCGTAGTTATCGGCATTGCCCTCGCCTGCCGCCTTTTTGATAATTCTGTCAATATTATCGTTGGGCACGTTTGCAGCCTTAGCCTTTGCAATTACGTCCTTAAGCTTTGAGTTAGCCGCCGGGTCGGGACCGCCACTCTTTACTGCAACTGCAATTTCGCGACCGATTTTAGTGAAAACCTTTGCACGCGCGTTATCGGTCTTCTCTTTTTTTCTTTTGATTGTACTCCATTTTGAATGTCCTGACATAAAAACATACCTCTCGGTTTAAAAAATATTCTAATCAATTTATTTTATCATATTGTCGTTTCTTTTTCAACAGTTAACAAAGGGAATTACCCATAAAATCTACGAAAAAAATTCAATTATTTACTATGAAAGTAAAGAAAAATATGGTATACTGAATGTGCAAAACCAAAATTAAATTTTTAAGGTGATAAATATGAGAAAATTTATGGGTGAAGATTTTTTGCTCACAACCGAAACTGCGCAGAAAATCTTTGAAAAGGGTGCAAAAAATACTCCTATTTTTGACTGGCATTGCCATCTTTCTCCCAAAGAGATTTATGAGAACAAAAAGCCTGCAAATATTGCTGAATTATGGCTCGGCGGCGACCATTACAAATGGCGCGGAATGCGTGGCTATGGCATCGACGAAAAATATATCACAGGCGACAGCACTCCCAAAGAGAAGTTTATGAAATATGCTGAAGTCTTGCCCTATTGCATCGGCAATCCTCTTTATCATTGGACACATCTTGAATTGCAGAGATATTTCGGTATTACAACACCACTCTGCAGTGCAACCGCTGAAGAAATCTGGGAGGAATGCAACCGTCAGATTGAGGCAGGCGGATTTACCCCACGCGAGCTTATTGAACGCTCAAATGTATATTGCGTATGCACAACTGACGACGCGGCAGACAGCCTTGAATATCATAAGCTTTTGGCAGAGGACAAGTCCTTCAAGTGCAAGGTGCTCCCCGCTTTCCGTCCCGACAAATCATTCCTTATTGATACCGATGCATTTGCACCTTGGGTTCAGGCGGTGGCTTCAGCGGCAGAAACGGAAATCAATTCTTTTAAAGACTTGCTTACAGCCCTCGAAAAGAGAATTAACTTCTTTGACGAAATGGGTTGCCGTGCAAGTGACCACGCATTAGCATACTGTCCCTGCGAAGCCACAACTGATGAAGAATTAGAAGCAATCTTTGCAAAGGCAATTAAGGGCGGCGAAGCATTCACAGTTAAGGAGCTTGACCAATACAGAACCGCATTATTGCAGTTCTTCGGTGCTGAATACGCAAAGCGCGGTTGGGTAATGGAGCTTCACTTCGGTGCAATGAGAAACAACAACACAAAGATGTTCAATCAGTTAGGCGCTGACACAGGCTTTGACTCTGTTGATGATTATAATCTGGCTCACGGACTTTCACGCTACCTCGACTCACTTGCGGTTAAGGATTTACTCCCCAAGACCGTGCTCTTCACCCTCAACCCCAAGGATAATTATGTCCTCGGTACAATGCTCGGTAACTTCCAAGGCACAGAAGCCGCATCAAAAATTCAGTTCGGCTCTGCATGGTGGTTCAATGATAACTATGACGGTATGCGCGAGCAGATGAAGACTCTCGGTAATCTTGGTGTGCTCGGCAAATTCGTTGGTATGGTAACTGACTCACGAAGCTTCTTATCATATCCCCGTCACGAGTATTTCAGAAGAATTCTTTGCGAAATTATCGGCGATTTGGTTGAAGACGGCAAGTACCCCGCAGACATTGAATTCCTTTCACAGATTGTTGCAGATATTTCGTTCTATAACGCAAAGAAATATTTTAATCTTGATTAAAAATTGTATAGAAACAAGGGACGATGATTTCATCGCCCCTTGTTTTTTTACTGCTCTTTTTCTTTTTTTCTCTGTTTAAGAATTAAAATAATAAGCCCTGCGATTA
>CAZTLU010000093.1:0-5839 GCA_964614605.1 uncultured Eubacteriales bacterium | reverse complement strand
CGTCGCAGACCCGATACTTTGCACTTTGCATTTATCCCGACAAATTCAAATTTATATAACAAGTCAATACACTTGACTTTTATAAATCAAAATGATATTATTATCAAGCAATTTAATATGCGGATGTGACGGAATTGGCAGACGTGCAGGCCTCAGACACCTGTGGATATTACTTCCTTGTGGGTTCAAGTCCCATCGTCCGCACCAAAAACAAAAGAACTGCGTTGCGGTTCTTTTTTTATGCAATATTTTCAGAAAAAAACTTGCGTTTGTGGGTGCAGAGAATATATAATATAACTTATACAAAGTGTCAGTTCTGGAGTGACTTTTATGACCTCATTTGAAAATGTAAAAAAGAATTTTGGCTTTGGATGTATGCGACTTCCACGCAAGGGCCCCCTTATTGACTATGCCGAGTTCAATAAAATGATTGACGCCTTTATGGAGGCAGGCTTTAATTATTTTGATACCGCACACGGTTATATGGAGATGCGAAGCGAAGCGGCTCTTAAAAAGTGTCTTACTTCACGCTATCCAAGAGAAAGCTATATTCTTGTTGACAAATTAAGTGACGGATTCTTCAAGAAGGAAAGTCAAATAAGACCATTTTTTGAAAAGCAGTTAAAGGCTTGCGGAGTTGAATATTTCGATTTCTATCTTATGCACGCACAAAATGCTACAAATTTCAAAAAGTATAAAGAGTGTCGTGCATACGAAATAGCATTTGAATTGAAAGCCGAGGGTAAAATCCGCCATGTCGGACTTTCTTTTCACGATAAAGCAAGCGTACTTGAACAAATTTTGACCGAATACCCCGAAATCGAGGTTGTGCAGATTCAGTTCAACTATCTTGATTATGAAGACGAATCCGTTGAAGGCCGCAAGTGCTACGAGGTTTGTCGCAAATTCAATAAACCCGTAATTGTAATGGAGCCTGTAAAAGGCGGCAGCCTTGTGAATTTGCCCGATGAGGCAAAAAAGGTGTTGGCAGATTTGAACGGCGGAAGCCCCGCAAGCTATGCAATCCGTTTTGCCGCATCCTTCGAGGGCGTTTTTATGGTGCTTTCGGGTATGGGCAATATGGATATGATGCTTGAAAACATTGGCTTTATGCAGGATTTCAAGCCCTTTACAGAGGAAGAGTATGAGGCAGTGCGTAAGGTGTGCAAAATTATGAATGCACAAAATCTTATTCCTTGTACCGCTTGCCGTTACTGTGTTGACGGATGTCCCAAGAATATCCCAATTCCCGAGCTTTTCGCCTGTATGAACGATAAAAAGCAGTTCAAAAACTGGAATGCGGATTATTACTATAAAGAAGTGCATACCAATGGCAAGGGTAAGGCTTCCGATTGTATCGGTTGCGGAAAATGCGAGTCGGCTTGCCCACAACACTTGGAAATCCGTAAGCTTTTAAAAGATGTGGCAAAGGAATTCGAAAAATAAATGAAAAATAAAAAGATTTTCAACCTTGTACTTTCTGCAATGTTTTTAGCCTTTGGACTTGTTTTACCCTTTATCACAGGGCAAATTAAAGAAATCGGCAATATGTTGTTGCCAATGCATATTCCTGTAATGCTCTGTGGGCTGATTTGCGGTTGGCAGTACGGACTTGCAATAGGCTTCGTTACGCCGCTTATGCGTTCAATGCTTTTCGGTATGCCCGTAATGTTCCCCAACGCATTTGCAATGGCGTTTGAGCTTGCAACCTATGGATTTGTAATAGGTTTTCTGTTCAACCGTGCAAAATGGAAATGCATAAAATCGCTTTACCGTTGTATGATTATTGCAATGGTCAGCGGCAGAGTGGTTTGGGGCATAGTGCAGATGTGTATTTTAGGACTTGGCGAGGGCGGTTTCACCCTGACAATGTTTATTACAAGCTCATTTTTAAATTCAATTCCGGGAATTATATTACAGTTCGTGCTTATACCATCAGTTATGCTTATTTTGGGCAAAACTCATCTTGTAAAACTCCATAAAAAGAAAAAGGAGAATGGATAATGGAAATTATATTTATTATATTGGCTTTATTGGTTATCCTTATAGCCGTACTTGCCTTTAACACCATAAAATCAACCAAATCGGCACGAAAACTCACAGAATTCATGCCTTTTTATAATGATGAAGAGATGATGAATTACGCACTCCGTCTGCAGAAAATGATTCAGTGCAAAACCGTTTCAGTAAAAGACAGCTATGATGACACAGAATTCGCAAAACTTCGCGATGTGATGGTTGAATTATTCCCCACAGTACATAAAACCGCCGAAAAAATGACTTTCGGTGACGATTGCTGGATTTACAAAATCAAGGGAACTGACGAAAGCAGAAATATTATGCTTATGTCCCACCATGATGTTGTGGAGGTCAGCGGTGAATGGGAACACGAAGGTTTTTCAGGCGAGATTGTTGACGGTAAAATCTGGGGCAGGGGAACGGTTGATACAAAAACACCCCTTTTCGCAGAATTTTCAGCACTTGAGGAGCTTTTGAACGAGGGATTTGTTCCTCCCTGCAATGTGTGGATTGGTTCATCACATAACGAAGAGCTTGGCGGTAACGGTATCCCGTTGGCTCTTGAATATTTCAAAGAGAATAATATCAATTTCGAGGTGATTCTCGATGAGGGGGGCGCACTTATTGAACCGCCTCTTGCGGGAATGAGTGCTGATAAATGCGGGATGGTTGCAGTTCATGAAAAGGGCAGAATTTACCTTAATTGTACCGCCACCGCAGGCAATGGTCACGCAAGCCTTACCGCAGGGGCAAAAGCAACTCCCGTTGAGCGAATGTCGTCATTTATCAACGAGGTTATGACTAATGATATTTTCATTCGCCGTTTAAATCCACAGGTCGAGGCAATGTTTAAGCATATGGCTCCTTATCTTCAGTTCCCGATGAATATGCTTTTGTCAAATCTCTGGCTTTTCGGCGGAATTATTAAAAAGGTAATGCCCAAAATCAATGCGCAGGCAGGGGGTCTCATCGGTACAACCTGCACATTTAACAAAATTGAGGGCAGTACAGAGTCTAAATCCTGCACCGCAAAAGCATTTATGCGACCTGTTGATGAAAAGGATTTCGAGGCGGATTTGAAGAAATTTAAAGAAATCGCCGCAAAGTATGAAATTGAGGTTGAAATGACCGAAGATAGCGAATATCACGGCCCCGCCGATATGTCAAAACCCGCATTTGCGTATACAATGAATTGCATTGGCGAGGTTTTCCCGCAGTATCCTGCATCACCCTTTATTCTTCCCGCAGGTACCGACGCAAGAACGCTCACCGATGTGTGTGAATGTGTGCTCCGTTTCGCACCCATAAGATTATCTGCACAACAACTCGGTTCGGTTCACGCCGAAAATGAGAATATCGACATCGACTCCGTCGCAAATTGCGTAGCATTCTATAAGAATTTCGTTAAAAATTACAAATAAATTAAGCCTCCCTTGTTAAAGGGCGCGAGCGTCCGGTGGACGCTGAATTAGCGCTGTCTGAGCCGGCAGGCGAGTAATTGGGGGACCGCGTTAGCGGTGGAGGGATTCATTCCCAACAAAAAACAAAGCCTTGAAACCACGCGGTTTCAAGGCTGATTTTTTATCTGTTAAGCAACCATACCATAAGATTCAGATATCCTGCAAAGGTTACCCATAAAAGATATGGGATTTGCAAAATCGCGGCAAGACGGTCAGTTTTGTTGAAAATTATAATCATACCGAGAATAAGCATCCACAGGGCAAGCAACCAGAAAAATGCAAATCCGTATGCCTGAAGATTAAAGAAAAGAATACTCCAAAAGAAATTGAAGAATAATTGTACCGCATAGATAATCAACCCATGATTTCGTTCCTTTGTGGGCGGTGACATCCAAATTCGCGCCGCACCAATTCCCATTAAGGCATAGAGAATTGTCCACACAATAGGGAAAAGGATGGCGGGCGGTGTCAGCGGCGGTTTTTCTACTAATTTGTATTCGTCCATTCCCATAGATGTAAAAAGTCCTGCAACTCCGCCAACGATTTCAGCAATAAGAATTGAAATAATGTATGTTTTCAGTTTCCTTTTATCCATATTATCACCCCGTATAGAATATGGGCTTTAACGGAATTTTATTCGACTAAAAAAGAGGAGAGTTTTCACTCTCCTCAAATTATATTTCTTTTTAGATTAGATTTTATTTTGTTGTTGATTTTTTCAACTACAAAAGTTAATCCCAAAACTAATATGGTAATAGCTCCAATTATATAAGTCATATCAAAGAAACTATTTGCAAAGTCTGAAAGAACACTCTTATCCCATACGAAGATTTCATAGATGAAATCAATCAAGCATATTGGAATAAGAATTATCAAACACAATTTTTTTATATAACCAAATAATTTATTTATAATAATAAAATTTAGATAATATATATCATTGTTTTTAGTCGATATTTTTGCTTTGCAAAATCGATATATTTTCTTATCAGAAAATTCGATATGTTTTCGCTAACGCTCAAACTCGATATGATACAAATCCTCGTTCACGAAGTGAACATATAGAGTGTGATAACACATATCGAACGCGTAAGCGTATATCGAAAATCCTATAAGGATTTATATCGAGATTTTGTGTCTTCGGACACAAAATTACAGCTTCATTGCAATGTCCCATGCGCCCCAGATAACTGTACGAAGATTACCAACCTTCTGTGCGTCACCAATAATGTGAACATTCTTGGCTTTAGGAGCAACAGGAGCGGGCTTGTAACCAACTGAAAGGATTACATTGTCAGCAGGTACATCAATTGTCTTGCCGTCCTTGTCCATAACTGTTACGCCGTCCTCACGGATTTCAGTTGTCTTGCTTTCAAGATAAACGGGAACCTTGTTTGTCTTGAAGAAATCACGAAGATAGCTTGTGTTTGCAAGAGCAACACCGGGAGTAGTAATAAGGTCATCCTGCATTTCAACAATTACAGGCTTCTTGCCCTGAAGATAAAGCTCATAAGCAATTTCACAACCTGTAAGACCGCCGCCTACAACTACTACATTTTCGCCAACTGTCTTGTTGCCTAAAAGGAAGTCAACTGCTTCAATACCATATTCTTTAGCACCCTTAACAGGAAGATTGTTGGCAACAGCACCTGTTGCTACGATAACCTCGTCTGCACCGAGAGAAGCAATATCCTTAACCTCTGTGTTCATATGGATTGTGATTGCATCATAACGCCCGATTTCACGGTTGTACCAGGCAATAAGGTCACGGTCCTTCTCTTTATATGAGGGAGCCGCCGCAGCAATGAACACACCGCCAAGCTTGTCACTCTTTTCATAAAGGTCAACCTTGTGGCCGCGCTTCGCACAAACCATAGCAGCTTCCATACCGCCGATACCGCCGCCGATAACAGCAATCTTCTTTTGCTTTTTAGCAGGCTCGATTTTGTATTTCTTTGACTGCATTGTTTTGGGGTTGATGGCACAACGTGAAAGTCCCATTGTATCTGTAAGGTCCTGAGTATTTGCGTGACCCTTTGATGATGAGAAGTTGAAGCAACCTGCGTGGCAGCAGATACAAGGCTTAATGTCTTCTATTCTGTCTTCAATAATCTTTGTAATCCATTCGGGGTCTGCAAGGAACTGGCGAGCAACACCAACACCGTCAATTTTGCCGTCTGCAATAGCCTGAGCACCGGCATCGGGCTCCATTCTGCCTGCACAAACAACGGGAATGTCAACAAAGTTCTTAATATGTGCAACATCGTCAAGGTTGCAGTTCTGTGGCATATACATTGGCGGGTGAGCCCAATACCAAGAGTCGTATGTACCGTTATCTGCGTTAAGCATATCGTAGCCTG
>CAZTLU010000092.1:0-5960 GCA_964614605.1 uncultured Eubacteriales bacterium | reverse complement strand
CCTCTCGCCCTGTTGTTATGCGTTATGCGTATTTGAACTCGATAAATTTGAATTTGTCGAACAGATTTGGTTTCTTGTCTCCCCTGAAAGGGGAGATGTCACGAAGTGACAGAGGGGTTATATAATCAATAACAAACCCCTCAGTCAAATGCTACGCATTTGCCAGCTCCCCTTTCAGGGGAGCCGAGAACCAACAAAAAAGAAATCTACAAACCCCAATTTATCGAATTCTTTAAAATGATATTCAATTTTCTGTACTTACTACACCCAAATATTCTTCAAGGCACTGATTATTATTTTTCATTTCAGTGGCGGCTTCAATGCCCACATATCGCCAATGCCAAGGCTGATAAATCATTCCCGTAACATCGGTTTTATCATCGGGATATCGAAGCACAAAGCCATATTTGAAGGCGTTTTGTGTGAGCCATTTGTATTCATCGGTTGAGGCAAATCCCGCACTTGCACTGATAATATCAACTGCCAGTCCCGCACCGTTTTCACTGCAGCCTGCGGACTCAATTCGCTTTTCTGCATTCGCCTTTGCCTCGTCCTCGGTCATGCCTTGGAATATAAAGGATTGAATTTTGTTATTGTAAATTGTCTGTTGTCCCTGATAACTGCAATATGCCGAATAGGGCGTCAGCACATAGCCCGCCGTTAAAGCATCGGCATACATCAATTGATAAGCCTCTGAAACTCTGCTGTCTGCGGTAACAGAACTGCCCTCAATAACGGGCGAGAGGGTGGGAGAATACTTTTTATCAAGAGGATAATTTTTGTTTATAAGCGTAAGTGCCCAATTATCGCCTGCAAGCTCTGTCACAGGGTCATAAGATTGCCAATTTACAGGTGCTTCTGTTGAGGACTCCTCGGGCTCGGTGGAGCTTTCGTCGGGGATTGCCTCTGATGATGGTTCTTCCTCATCCGTTGAAGGCTCTGTGGAGGATTCTGCCGTGGTTGCTTCTGTGGTGCTTTCTGTGGGGGTTTCAATTTTCACCTCATTGTAGCTTCCGTCACTGCAAAAAGCGGTATACAAAGCCAAAAGAACGCCCAAAATCACCACAAGAGCGCTGAATAAGAATATTTTTATTTGTAAACGTCGTTTTTTCATAATATTTTATCCTTGGTACACTTTTTGTATATATAATAGTTTAGTATTTTTTCGTTTCAATGTCAATATTTGCAAAATTTTTTAAAATAATAGTGACTTAATAAAAAAAGTGTGATACAATAATTAAGAATATACTGTGGTGTTATGTGCCACATTTGGAGGTCATTAGTTTGAAAGCAAGCGAAAGTCATACTCATTATGCTTCAAAGGTGCGTGAATGCTCCAATTTTGCAGTGAGAGAAATCCGCAAGGTTTGTAAAGAGGTGGGCCCCCGTGCCGCAGGCTTTGAGGGTGAAAAAAAGGGTCAGGATTATGTTGAAAAACTTATGACCCCTATTGCCGATGAGGTTAAAAGAGAGAACTTCACATTAAGCCCAAAGGCTTTTATGAGCTGGGTTACCATTGACGGTATTCTCGCATTGATTGCGGCTGTTATGGGAATTTTAGCTTTCACAGGTGTTGTTCCCGCAGTTGCAGGCGTTTTGCATATCATATCCGTTGTGCTTTGTGTTATTGCGGTTGTATTCCTTGTTGGTGAGTTCCTTTTATATAAAGAGGTGCTCGACCCGTTCTTTAAAAAGGCAGAGTCAAGCAATGTAATATGCACAAGAAAAGCAACAGGCGAAACAAAAAGACGAATTATTTTCGGCGGACATATGGATACTGCTTATGAATGGAGATATACTCACCTCGGCGGTGCAAAGCTTGTATCCGTTGTGGTTGCAGGTTCGGTAGCAAGTCTTTTAATAACTCTTGTACTTTCTGTTGTGGGCCTTTTTATTGACAATAGTCAGCTTCAGCTTATTCCGTTGATTATTCAGGCAATTACAATTCCGTTCCTTGTGGCTGTAATGTTCTTTGTGAACTGGAAATTGGCGGTTGAGGGTGCAAACGACGACCTTACAGGCGTGTTCACATCAATGGCAGTTCTTCTTTATTTGAGAAACAATGATATCCGCTTTGAAAATACAGAGGTTGTTGCAATGTCGGTAGGTGCCGAAGAAGAAGGTCTTCGCGGCTCAAAGGCTTATGCGGCGGCGCATGCTGAAGAGTTCGGAAACGACGGCGTTGAAACAATTTTCGTGGCTCTTGATACTCTTCGTGATTACGAGTTTATGGGCGTAGTTACAAAGGATATGACTGCAACCGTTCCTCTTGATAAGCAGGCTTGCGCTCTTATGAAAAAGGCGGCTGAAAATGCAGAGGTGCCCGTGAAGTACACAACAACACCTCTCGGCTCAACTGATGCGGCGGCGATGCAGCAGGCAGGAATCAAGTCAGTTGCGTTTACTGCAATGGACCCCGCTCCCGCAAGATATTACCACACCCGTGATGATGTGGCAGGCATTCTTGAAATGAAAACTATTGAGGATTCATTGAAGATTGCACTCGAAACAGTGTTCCTTTTTGACGAGCAAGGGCTCAAAGATAACTATTAAAAATAATTTCACCGAAAGGGGAAAATAAATATGAAAAAGAATATTATGAAAATTTTTAGCGTTGTAATGGCGGTTGTCCTTATGGTTGCTACCTTTGCAGGTTGCGGCGGCTCCGAGGTTGTAAGACCCACACCAGTTACTGTGAAAACCGACCTTAACGATGTAAATTTCACATTTACTTACGGCGACCTTAAAGAAATTCTTCCCGGCGACCAGCTTGCAACACTTTATGAAAACACAAACAAGAAAACTGACGACAGAGAAGTTCAGCTTTCATACTATGAGCTTATTTCAAAGTTCGGCGATAAGGATTATTTTGCTGATGTGATTGCTCTTATTTCTGACGAAGAAATGGCAACATTCACGGGGAACCAGCAGGGAATTCTTGACTATTTCAACTCAATGATTAACGACATCAAGGTTAACAAAACTGCTTATGTTTCTTATGGCGAAAGCTTCTGGATTAGCCATGGTGACGGTGTAGTGTTCAAGAACGAAAACGGCGAAATCGTTGATGGTCAGGATGAACTTAAGGCAGCATTCCGTCTTTATGCTGATATGGTATTGCAGGATATCGGTTCATACCTTATGAATTCAGGTGATGAAGCTCTTGAACCCGGTGCAGACCTTACCGATGTTATTTATCCTCTCGGCAATGCACAGGCAAGTGTACTTACTCTTGCTGACCTTTACACAGAAACAAATGAAGAAACAGGCATTGTAACACAGCCCGTTTATTCTTCACTTGTTTACACATATGTTTATGACCTTGATGAAGACGGCAACAATGCCGAATATACAGAGGGTGCTCTTGAGGGCGAATATATCTTTGTTCCGTCAGAGATTTACAGAACAATCAATATCACAGTTAAGCCTGAAGAAGAATGCGTTAAAAAGGCTTTCACAGTTCGTGAAAAAGACGGAATTCTTGAGCAGTTCGAGGTTGCTGAAAGCTATCTCAAGGTAAATTCTTTTGAAATTGCTTTCAATCCCTGCAAGATTTCGGCAGGCTTCAATGCGGTTAACGACCAGATGACATATGCTACATATGAAAAGAATATGGTTATTACTGCAAACATTACATTTGCAGGTGCACTTGAAAAGTACGGTACAGTAATCGTTGAATTCCCCTGCACATCTTCACTTACATACAACTTCGGTTGGGAAGTAGAAGAATAAGCTGAATAATAACAATAAAAATCAAAACGGCGGTGTTCATTTGTTGGACATCGCCGTTAGTTTTTGTTTATTGATTTTTTCGCTTCGCGGGTGTAAAATAAAGTTGGTTTATACTTTATATTTATGAAAAGGGGATTTTTTATGAAAAAAGTATTGGCACTTATGCTTTCGGCACTTATGCTCTGCTCTGCATTGTCAATCGGCGTTATGGCTGAAGAAGAGGATATTGTGCCCATTGTTATTCTTCAGGGATATTCAGGTCCCGACCTTGCTTATGCCGACGAAAACGGCGACCCCATTGTGATTGACGGCGAGGTTCAGTTGGCTTGGCCCTTGAATTTTGATGATGTCGGCATAAAAATTATGGCACTTTTGGCCGATGTTACTCTTAATCAAGCTGAACTTGGTGATGCGATTGTTGATGTGTTGCAGGAGTATTTTTCACCTCTTGAAATGAACCCCGACGGCACATCAAAGAATAATCTTGTACCATACCCCAGCGGTGCGGCGGCTACAAGAGCATCAACTCTTATTGAAAATGATATGGAAGAGTATATTCCCGAGGCAGTAGTTGCCGAAATGGCAATTGCAGAAGTGGGTGCCGAAAATGTTTTCGGCTTTACTCAGGATTGGCGACAGAGTCAGGTGGATTCTGCTGCTGACCTTGACGCATATATTCAGGAGGTTAAAGAGCTTACAGGTGCAGAACAGGTTGACCTTTACGGCTTGAGCCACGGCGGACAGTACGGCACCAGCTACCTTTACTATTATGGTTATAAGGGCGATGTAAGACGCGCAATTTTTGGCGACCCTGCAACCTTGGGAACATCAGCAGTAGGCTCATTCTTCACAGGCGAATATGTAGATGTAAATCTGGAAGATGTTATTGAATTTGTTGAGCACGGCTTTGAATATGAAAAAGACTGGGAATGGCTTTTGCAGCTTCTTACCCTTGATGAGTTCCTTGTTGAAATTGTAAATAGTGCACTTGTTAACACTGATTTGCTTGAGGGAATTGTGTTAATTCCATCTCTTTGGGATTTTGTTCCGTACAATTATTTTGAAGAAGCACTCCAATATGTTGGACTTAATGCGGAGGAAAACGGAAAGCTTTACGCCGACACAGTTAAATATCATAACGACATTTCAAATGGCGGATTAAATCTTGCAAACACACTTTCTGACCTTAAGGTCAGCGGTATGCGAATAGGCTATGTTGTAGGCAGCGGTTACGATTCAATCAACGGTAAATATAATTCTGATATTCTTATTGATACATATTTGTCGTCGGGCTCAACCTGTATGCCCCTTGGCGAAACTTTCCCCGAGGGTTATACAAAAGCGGGAACAGTATGTTCAAATCCCAACCATTACCATATTTCGCCCGACTTTGACATTGACGCGTCAACAGGCTTTATGCCCGATAATACATGGTATGTGCGTGGTCAAGGTCACGGTATGATTATGCACGACCCATATACAAAGAGTCTTGTTCACGATTTCTTGTGGGGCGATATTGAAAATGTATTTTCAAGCAAGGCATATCCGCAGTTTAACCTTTCGCAGAATCCCGGCGAGGTGCTTTATGCCCGCTTTGACAATACAAGCACGGGTTATCATTCAACAGTTGACACAGCACTTGAAATTACAAACCTTTCTGCAGAGTCAAATATTCAGATTTGGGCAATCGAGGCTGTGGGAGCAGATATCGACTTTGATTTTAATGCAGGTATGACCGTTGTTAAGGGCAATACTGTCACAATCAAGGCTACAAATAACGATTTTGCAAGCGCAGAAACTCCTTTTGCGGTGAATGTGAGATATTCAATTATGAATACACAGCTCACCTATGTTGATGAGGTAATTAACTTTACACCTCTCACAAATGCACAGGTGCATAAATATGAATACCTTATTGACGACGGCGTGGAGTTGCCGAGTGAGAAGGACGAACCTGTTACAAACACCCCCGCAACCGACAACTCAACAACTGACGAGCCGTCAACAGACGCACCATCTGCTGATGCCCCCTCAACAGAAAATACAACTGGTGCAACATCTGGCGGAACAAGTACAGAAAATGTAACGGGTGATATTCCCAATACAAACAGTGCAACAAAATCAGCGGCACCTATAATCGCCGCCGCGGCACTTGTGGGAATATCAGGAATTTCCGCAGGAGTTGTAATCAAACGCAAACGCGATGAAGAATAACAAAAATCCGACCG
>CAZTLU010000091.1:0-6003 GCA_964614605.1 uncultured Eubacteriales bacterium | reverse complement strand
CACTTTGCATTTATCCCGACAAATTCAAATTTATCAATATTCTTATTGCTCTTTAATATAAATTATGCTATACTTTTGCCAACAAAAAATCAGGAGGATTTTTTATGCTTTATTTTTATCCCGAGGATTTCGGTGCGCTTGGTAACGGCGTGAATAACGACTGTGTTGCTATTCAGTCTGCAATTGACAAGGCAGAGGAAAACGGCGGCGGTACGGTTGTGCTGACAAGCGGAAAGACTTATTTTTCTGACTCAATCAGAATGAAAAAGAATGTTGAGTTGCATTTGCAGAAAGGCTCTCGACTTAAGGCAACTGACAATATTGAGGGCTATATTCGCCCCTGTAATATGATAAATGACCCTAAAACTGCACTTATCGGCAATCCTGTAACAGGCAAGCCCTCATTCGTATTCATTTACGGCTACGAGGCAGACGGTTGCACCATTTCCGGTGAGGGTACAATCGACGCCAACGGTCACGCATTCGTTGAGCGCAAGGACAAGTATTATGTAACGGGCAATTTCTATCCCCGCCCCACAGTAATTTATATTGAAAAGAGTAACAACATCACATTTAAGGATGTTACAATTGTTGACGCGCCTTTCTGGACACTTCATCCCGCAGGCTGTGACGATGTTCTCATTTCTCAAATTAGAATTCTCAATGATTTGGATGTTGCAAACTCTGACGGTATTGACCCCGACCATTGCACAAATGTGAGAATTCTCGGCTGTCATGTTGAATGTGCTGACGACTGCATCTGCTTAAAGACTTCAAAGGGCAACGCGGAATACGGTCCCTGCGAGAATATTATCATTGCAAACTGCACATTGATTTCAACCTCTGCCGCAATCAAAATCGGCACAGAGGGTGTAGGGGATTTCCGCAATGTGATTGTTGACAACTGCATTATTTCACGCAGTAACCGCGGACTTTCAATTCAGATTCGCGACGGCGGTAATGTTGAGAATGTTACATATTCAAACTGCATCATTGAAACCCGTCGTTTCTGTCCTGATTGGTGGGGCACAGCGGAGCCAATCGTAATCACAACCTTTAACCGTGACGAAAATACAAAATCGGGCAAAATCAAGAATATTCGTTTCCGCAACATCACCTGCAAGGGTGAAAACGGTGTGCTTATTCACGGCACAGAGGAAAATATGATTGAAGATGTTACCTTTGAGAATGTCAGCGTTACAATGACAAAGACTTCAAAATGGGATTGCGGACTTTATGATTTGCGCCCCTGCTTACAGTATGGCGTTGAGAAGTATAAAAACAGCGGTTTCTTTATAAGAAATGCAAAAAATGTGCTTATTGAGAAATCTTCTGTTCAGTGGGGTAATGTTTGCGACGATTACGCAAAGGCAATCGACGCAGAAAACGCACCGAATTTGGAATTGATTAGATTTACAGGCACAGATGTACAGTAAATATGAAACTCTTTTCCTCCCTCTGACGAGGGAGGTGGCAACGCGTAAGCGTTGACGGAGGGAGAGAAAAACAAAATCTCTCCCCCAGTCATTTTTGACAAAATGACAGCCCCCTCGTCAGAGGGGGCATATTTTTTGTTTCTTTTTTAATTATCTCAACAATCTATAAAGCGCAGGCACAAACCAGCCTAAAATATAAGGCACGGCAAAAGAGAATGCCACAGATGTAATGAGGGTAAGACCCCATTTTTCAATTCTTGAGCCTACAAAGAAAATTGCATAAAACGGAGCTACAAGAATTTTGCTGATTTTCTTTTTATTATTCACAAAGAAATTCTCTTTAAGCATCATAACATCTTCAATCTGGGGGAAGAGGTTAGTGCAGAGAGAAATTCCAAGGTAAAGACAAACCCAAGCAAAAATATCAGAAAATCTGCCAAAATAATAAATTGAGGTTGCGCCGTAAGAAAGGGTTAAAAATCCAAGCATAAGATTTAAAAAGAACGGGATAAAGCAGATGTCAAAGCTTGGTCCTTTTCTTTTAATAAGCTCGTGGTCAATATGACCGAGCATTTCGTTTGCCTGAACCACTCTTGCATCGTCAACAAGAATTTTTGATGTGCGACAGCTCATATGCTCAAAAAATGCGTGGAGCATTGCACCGGGCAGAGTAAGAAATTTAACGATAATATAAACTATTCTCATAATAAATCATATCCTCCGTCCATTACAATTTCCTGAAGAGTTTTCTCACCTGCGCGATATTGAGTAACATCGTCAGTAAACTCCACACCGTAACCGCTCAACTCGGCAATTTCGGCTTCAAAAGACTCAAAGGTGGTTTCGTCGCCGGTCTGAAGTGCAAGCATTGCGCATAAATCACGCACCTGAATTGAGAGTGAGCTCATCTCTGATTGATATTCATAGCACTGCTTAATCGCCTCATAAGCATTTTCGTAATCCTCAAGCATAATGTAGTTTATACACTTTTGCAATTCAAGAATGTAACCGTATGAGGGAAGAAGTGCCTCTGCATTGTCGAGCCCTGCAAGTAAATCGAGTCCATTGTCACAAATAGTAATTGCCTTTTTATAATTGGCATCACGATAACGATAAGCAAGAGCGTGCACAAGGTGATAGTCAATGTTTTCTGTGTTGAGCTCGCGGATTTTGTCGGCAAGCTCCTCTGCCTTTTCATACTCACCAATTCCCACATAAGTGGTTGCCAGAAGCGGAGTTACAAGAGTATCGAGCGACTCAAATTCAACGGCTTTTTCAAGGAATTCAATATAGACTTTTTCGTCTTTACCTGCCTCGTAAGCTACTGAATATTTATAAAGATAGAGCCAACCCTCGTCATAAGTATAAACCTTTTCTGTGCCGTCGGGAGTGTAATCCTCGTCAAGCTCGTCATAGCAAGTATCGTTCTTCACATAAATCTTTTTGCCTGAAAGTGAAGAAAGCATATCAATTACTTCCTGATAATTATTGTCAGTAATTACCGTGTAATTATAAAGGTGATTCTGAATTGCCGATGCAGTTGCCTGCAAAGTTTCAATTTTTTCTTCGGTTTCACCTAAATCCTTATAAGCGGGAAGCTTCAATAAAGTTTCATTGAAATATGTGTTGATTGTTGTAATTGCAGATTCGCGGTCAAGCAAATCGTAGTTGATAAGTGCATCTTTTGCGTGAAGAGAAAGGTTTTTGCCGTAATCCTCTTCATCAACATAATTAAGTGCCTTGTCATATTCTGCGCGGGCAGTGAAAAGCTGATTGTTTTCATATGCCCTGTCGCCACGCTTCATTGCAGAGAAAACAGGTGTGTCAAATGCAAAAAGGAACACTGCCGCAACTGCAACGCAAACGCACACAAGCACCGCCGCAATACCTTTCCAGTCATAAGGATATTTTTCTAATAACTCCTCGCAATCCTTGCAATAAGGACTGCCGGGATTTTTTTCTGTTCCGCAGGGCTTTTGTCCGCAGATTTCGCAAAGGGTTACTTCCTCTTTCTTTTTTGCCTTTCTTGAAACGGTGCGGGGGTCATACCCCTCAACCTCAAGAGTGGTTGAATCTGCCTCAGCGGCAGCTTCGGCATCCTTTACCGCTTTGTCAAGCTCTTCCTTGAAAATGCGGGCAAGGTCCTCCATTTCACTCTTAAGCTCGTCGTCGGGAGTTCCCGTAAGCTTTTCTTTATTCTCGTCCAAGGTTATTCCTCCTTTGGATTATACTTTTTTCTGATTATGCCTCGTTCATTCCGCAGCACTTTTTATATTTTTTACCGCTGCCGCAGGGACAGGGCTCATTTCTGCCGATTTTCTCGCCCTTTTTCACGGGGCGTTTTTTATCGCTGCCGTCAGTAGAACCGCTTGTGGCAGTAATTTTTGCCGCCTGCTCACGCTTGATATCCTCTTCACTCTTCAAACGGAAGGTAAGAAGTGTAATTACCGTACCCTCACGAATAAGTGAAGTCATTTCGTCAAACATATCGTAGCTTTCCATACGGAATGCAACTACGGGGTCCTGCTGTGCGTAAGAACGAAGATAAATTCCGCGCTTTAATTCTTCCATAGCGTCAATGTGGTCCATCCAACGCTTGTCAACATTATGAAGAAGCACCTTTCTTTCAAGCTCCTGCATAATTCTTTCGCCGTATTCGGCAGTTTTTGCATCATAAACCGCCATTGCTTTATCAAGGAAATATTCCTTGAATTCGGGGTTTGATTTATCTTCAATTCCCTCTTCGCTAAGAAAC
Source organism: uncultured Eubacteriales bacterium (assembly GCA_964614605.1). Taxonomy (GTDB): domain Bacteria; phylum Bacillota; class Clostridia; order Oscillospirales; family Acutalibacteraceae; genus Fimenecus. The sequence continues at coordinate 1,812 of CAZTLU010000091.1, read as the reverse complement.
GCAAGCTTTTTGAGAAGACCCTTAACATTCCAATCGCCGGGGTCGTTTACCTCGGGGCAATAGAAATCAACAGTTTCGTCAATGAAATCGCTGAACATTTTAAGGATTGCCGCGTGAATATCGGCACCGTCAAGCACCATGTTTCGCTGGTCATAAATCTTCTTTCTCTGCTCATTCATAACATCGTCAAAACGAAGCACATTACGACGAGCGGCAAAGTGGTTACCCTCAACCTTTTTCTGTGCGTTCTCAATCATATTGGTCATCATTTTGACTTCAATGGGGATTTCGCCGGCGCTCTTAAAGGTATCAAGAATATTATAGAAACGGTCACCTGCGAAAAGACGGAGCAATTCATCTTCAGTTGAGAGGAAGAATTTACTGTTACCGGGGTCACCCTGACGACCTGCACGGCCTCTTAACTGATTGTCAATTCGGCGTGATTCGTGGCGCTCTGTACCGATAATGTAAAGACCGCCTGCCTCACGAACCTTATCCGCTTCATCTTTGAGCTGGTCTTTATATTTCTTTTCAAGCTCCTGATAGGTTTTTCTTGCCTCAAGAATATCTGTATTGTCAGTTTCTGCAAAGCCCGTTGCCTCGGCAATAAGCTCATCAGAATAATCCATTCTTCTCATTTCTGCGCGGGCCATATATTCGGGGTTACCGCCCAGAATAATGTCAGTACCACGACCCGCCATATTGGTGGCGATTGTAACTGCACCAAGAGCGCCTGCCTGTGCAATGATTTCAGCTTCTTTTTCGTGGTATTTAGCATTGAGCACATTATGGGGAATACCCGCCTTGCGAAGTGCCTTGCTTAAAAGCTCACTCTTTTCAATATTGGTGGTACCTACAAGCACGGGCTGACCGTTTTTGTTGCACTCTAAAATCTGCTCAATAATAGCCTTGAATTTTGCAACCTCGGTTTTGTAAAGGACATCTTCCTCGTCATTACGCACCATTGGTTTGTTTGTGGGAATTTCAATAACATCAAGCTCGTAAATTTCCTGAAATTCTGCACTCTCTGTCATAGCAGTACCCGTCATACCCGAAAGCTTGCTATAAAGACGGAAATAATTCTGGAATGTGATTGTTGCAAGAGTTTTTGACTCACGCTCAACCTTAACATTTTCCTTTGCCTCGATTGCCTGATGAAGTCCGTCAGAATAACGGCGGCCAATCATAATACGGCCTGTGAATTCGTCAACAATAAGAACCTGACCGTCTTTAACAACATAGTCAACATCACGCTTCATAACACCGATTGCCTTGATTGCAATGTCAATATGGTGCTGAAGTGTAAGATTTTCCATATCAGCAAGGTTCTCAACACCAAAATGCTTTTCAGCCTTTTTGATACCGTTCTGTGTAAGCGAGGCAGTTTTTGCCTTTTCGTCAACAATTACATCGTCATCGTCAGAAGCAACGCTTTCAAGCCCTTGCTTTGAGTCAACCTCTTTAACGCGAGAGAATTTAAGCCTTTTTGCAAAATCGTTAACCATTTTATAAAGGTCGGTTGACTTGTCACCCATACCTGAAATAATAAGGGGAGTTCTTGCCTCGTCAATAAGAATTGAGTCAACCTCGTCAACTACCGCAAAGTTGTGACCGCGCTGAACTCTCTGCTCGGCATAGGTCACCATATTGTCACGAAGATAGTCAAAGCCCATCTCGTTGTTTGTACCGTAGGTGATGTCGCAGGCATAAGCGGCGCGTCTTTCTTCACCGTTCAAATCGTGAACAATAAGACCAACCGTAAGGCCCATAAAGCGATAAAGCTTGCCCATCCATTCAGAGTCACGGCGTGCA
>CAZTLU010000090.1:0-6225 GCA_964614605.1 uncultured Eubacteriales bacterium | reverse complement strand
AACCGATAGGTAAATCCTATCGGTTTTTTATTTGAATCCCTCCACCGCGTTCCGCGGTCCCCCTCCCTTTGACAAGGGAGGCTTTTTATTTGGATTTATTGTTTTTTGTTTTTTGATTTGTAATATCCCGAGGTTACGAAATATGTAACTGCGATTGAAACAAATGCAACAGCAATTGCCACAACTGCCATTGTCAGATAATAGCGGGGCTTTGAAATCATATTGTTTTCGTTATAGATTTCTTCTTTTATGCTTTCCAAGAAGCTCTTCTTTTCTGTTGTGGGCTCGGTGGTGTCGGGCTCAACGGGTGCAGGCTCGGTTGAGCTCTGTTCTTCTGACGAGGGTTCTTCGGTTGTGCTTGTATCCTCTTCGCTTGAAGGCTCTTCCTCTGTTGAGCTTTCAGTTACGGGCTCGGTGACTGTGATTTTATAGGTAACTGTCCAGCCGTTTGACTTGGCGGTAACGGTTGTTTCACCGAGTGCGATGCCACTAACTGTTCCGTTTGAAGATACCGTTGCAATATTCGCATCGGCAACAGACCAGGTTACTGAATAATTATCCGTTGCGTCAGAGGGGACTTTTGCAACCTTAAGCTTGAGTGAACCGCCCATTTCAACTGTTTTTGAGGAATCGCCTGATACGGCAATACCTGTTTGTGCGACATTTACGGTAACCTTACAGGTTGCGGTTTTGCCGCCTGCTTTTGCGGTGATTGTGGCTGTTCCGCCACCCTTTGCGGTGATTTTACCACTGCTTGAAACAGTTGCAACCGTTGAATTTGAGGTTGAATATGTAACGGTTTTATTGGTGGCATCAGTGGGCGAAACCGTTGCAGTAAGCTGACTTGTTTCGCCTTTTTTAAGCGTTACGCTTGATTTATCAAGTTTGATGCTCGTTACGGCTTTTGTGACTGTTACTTTGCCGTTTGAGGTTGAACAATCATAGGTTTTTCCGTCATAGTCAATATTTTCAGTACTTGTAAGAGTGAGAGTTGATGAGCCGGAATCCTTTAAAATTTTAAATTTTACGGTAAATACTGTTCCGCTTTTAGCACTGAACATACCTGAAAAATTAACTGATGAACCCGTGTTATTAAGGCTTCCGCTTGACACTGCACCGCCTTTTGAGCTGCTTACATACTGCAATTCTGATGAATTGTAACCAAGCATTACATTTGCACCCCAAATTTCGACACTTGAAGAAATTTTAACGCTGATTGTTACTGTATCACCTTTTGCACCACTGACACTTGATGCGGTATAATTGACACTTGCAGCATTTGCGGGCATAACAAAGGTTGAAACAAGTATTATAAAAGCGGTTAAAATCGCCATAATTTTAGAGGTCTTTCTCATATCAATCACCCAAGATAATAATATATTATTATGATACAATATTTGGTGATAAAAGTCAATTAAGGTCGATTGGAAATATAAGTATATTGCAAAGTTTAATAAACAATAGCCTTCCCCCACCGAGGGGAAGGTGGCAAAACGAAGTTTTGACGGAAGGTGGGATTTTTATTTCCCCCCTCAGTCGCTTCGCGACAGCTCCCCCTCAAGGGTGTGGAGCCTATGCAACAAAAGATAATATTAAAACAAAACGGCGGGAGCAAGCTCCCGCCCTACATTGTTATTTGATTAAAGGTTTAATACTGATGATGCGATTGCAAAATAAATAAGAAGTGTTACCGCGTCAACGATTGTTGAAATAAACGGGCTTGACATAACCGCCGGGTCAAAGTGCAGAAGCTTTGCAATAATCGGAAGAACCGAACCTACCACCTTTGCAAACACAACTGCCGCAATCATTGTGACACTGACTACAAGTGCAACCTGCCAGCCAATATCGTCGAAAATCATAAGCTTTGCAAAGTTCACAATTGCCAATGTGACACCGCAGACAAGTGCAATTAAAAATTCCTTTAAAACAACCTTTAAAGTATCTCTGAATTCAATTTCGCCCAAAGACAATCCACGAATGATTGTTGATGATGACTGATTACCGCAGTTACCGCAAGTACCTGTAAGCATTGGAATAAATGCTGTAAGCGCTACGCAAGCGGTCAATGCACCTTCAAAATGGGTAATAATTTTCTCGGTAAATGTTGCTGACACCATCAAAAGCATAAGCCAAGGAATACGCTTTTTGAAGTTTTCAAAAACGCCCATTTTAAGATATGGCTTATCGGTAGGCGTAATACCGGCCATCAACTCGATATCTTCAGTAACCTCTTCCTGCAAAACGTCAATCGCGTCGTCAACGGTGATAATACCCACAAGACGTTCTTCGCGGTCAACAACGGGAAGAGCCAAAAGGTCGTATTTCTGGAAAAGGTCTGCAACGACTTCTTTATCCTCATATGTGGTGACAGAAATCACATTATCTTCCATTATATCGTAAATTTCGTCACTTTCGTCAGCAAGAAGCAAATCCTTTGCAGTAACAACACCTTTAAGCTTGCGCTTATTATCGGTTACATAACAGGTATAAATTGTTTCTTTATCAACACCTGTTCTGCGAATGCGGGTAAAGGCATCGGCAACGGTCATTGAGCGTTTAAGGTCAACATACTCAATTGTCATAAGACTGCCTGCGGAATCCTCGGGATATTTGAGAATTTCGTTGATGCTCTTTCGCATATCGGGGTCGGTATGACGAAGAATACGCTTTACAAGTGTTGCGGGCATTTCTTCAATAAGGTCAACGGCATCGTCGACATAAAGCTCGTCAAGAACCTCGCGAAGCTCGGTATCGCTAAAGGCACGAATAAGCATTTCCTGATATTCGGGCTCCATATTAACGAAAACCTCTGCCGCCAATTCCTTGTTAAGCAAGCGGTAAATAAGAGTCAGGTCGCGTTCGTCAAGCTCCATAAAAAGCTCGGCGATATCCTGCTCATTCATTTCGTCAAGAATAGCTTTTAATTCTTTCCACTTTTTACTATGCAAAAGTTCTGTTAAAAGCTCATAGGTTTCCATTTTTCACAACTCCTTTTAAAAATCAGATTTGTGAAACACGGCGAGTATTTTTAAAACTTGCGGACACGGTTTACTATAACCTTATCCGCGGTAATACTCGGAGGTTTCGCATTTGTACTTCGATACGTGTCCACTTGTTTTCACTCCTTTGTTTGTTACTATTATGTAAATAAAAAACTGCATTATTGCTCAAACGCAAAAATGCAGTCAAAAACACTACACAATTCGTTCAAGCTTTAGCTTCGCAGGGCGATGAAATTACATTAAGTCACACCTTAATACGATATGACCTGCTAACCTGCTAATAGTGTCTCCACCATTTCGCGGCAGTAATCCGTATCCCTGTGGTAGCCTTACCTACCGAATAGGTTTATTACTTATTTATTATCGCCTTTTAAAATGGATTTGTCAATAGAAAACCGCAATAAAATTTTGTGTATTCAAGATTTTCGATATAGCATTTTGCACAGATTGAATTTGTCGCTTTTAGGCAAGTTTAACGAAATTTGTTTTTATGTGTTCATTTTTTGTTAAAAATTAGTTTTTTGCGTTGAAGCACAGTTAAAATTATGCTAAAATAATTGGGTTATATACTACTTATATAAGGAGTGCAAAAAATGAGCTTATCTCAAAAAGTTAAAGACGGCGTTGATAAGGTTCGCACCTATTGGAAAACGCCACCTAAAGGTCGCTATATGAATTTCCGCGAAATTGCGGCATATTCAGGCGGCGGTATCGGTGCTTATATGATTATCACACTTGGTACTGCTTGCTTGTTGGCGTCAAACAATGTTCTTTTATCCTCTGCTCTCGGTGTTGAACCTATGGATATGTACATTATGTATGCTGTTGCTGTTCTTGCAAATATCCCACTTACAGCAGTGCGTGCAAACATCATTGACAATACGCGTAACAAAGCAGGTAAATACAGACCTTACATAGTTACAATGGCTATTCCTACCGCCATTATATGCATTACTATGGTATGGTTCCCGTATGATTCCTTCGGCGCACTTTTCGGCGAAGGCGAAATTTTTGGTAAGACATACGCTTACATTGCAAAATGTGCGGTTATTATGGTTCTTAACCTGTTCCTGCACTTCTTCTATTATTTCTTCTACGATGCGTATGAAAATCTTATTCATGTTCTTTCACCTAACACTCAGGAAAGAGCTGATGTTTCATCTGTAAAAAGTATCGTTTACTCATTTGCTCCAACTATTGTAAATCTTTTTACTCCTATTATCGCTCAAAATATTTTCCATACTAATACAACAGATATTCGTGTTTACAGATTCCTTTATCCTATTCTTGGTGTGTTAGGTATTTTACTTTGCATTATCGTTTACAAGTATACAGAAGAAAAAATTGTTCAGGCAAGAACGCACGTTGTTCAGATTAAATTTACTGATGCTCTTCGCGCAGTTGCAAAGAACAAGTATTTCTGGATTATTTCACTTGCCTCTTGGATAGGGTTCCTTGAAAGCTCTTATGCTAACATCCTTGCATGGCTTTATAACTACGGTGGTGCTTGCTCGGGTAACGCTTACGGAATTGTTGTTACAGTTTACGGTAACGCATCTCTTTGGGGAATGTTAGCTGCACCTTTCTGTATCAGAAAATGGGGTAAAAAAGCTGTTCTTGTTGTTACAAATATGTTCAACATTTTATTCATTCTTATGATGTTGCTCTTCACAAACGAAATCACTCCTAATCTCACAATTTGGCTTGTAATGGGTTGCTTGTGGCTTAATGCTCTTATGGGTTCATTTGCTCATATTCTCAACCCATCAATTCAGGCGGACATTCGTGATTATCAACAATATCAGACAGGCGAAAGAATTGACGGTATGTTTTCAGCCGTTAATACAATTGGTACTGTTTTAGCTCTTGCAACATCATCTGTTCTTCCATTTATTTACAAGCAGAACGGTATTACAACTGAAAAGGCACAGGAAGTTACTCACAACCCCGAAATACTTAGCCGAGTTCTTGGTGACGGAAAAACTGTCGGTCAAATTCTTGAAGAACAATTAGCGAATGGTCAAGATAACTATTCGAACTCTTATTCGGCACTCTATGACCCGGATATTCTTTTAAGCCTTATTCATGTTCTTATTATTGTCGCTGCTATCGGTGCTTTTATGAATGTTGTTCCGTATTTCTGGTATGACTTTAACGAGAGAAAGCAGAAATCAGTTGTTCGCGTGCTTAAGGTTCGTGCACTCTTTGAGGACTACGGTAACGGCATTACAAATGACGCACAGCTTGTTGAGAGTATTGATATTATCCGTAATGCAAGAGCTATGGCTGGTGAAACACCCAAGGCTACAAGCAAAAAGGAATACAAGAAAATTAAAGATAAAAAAGAACGCAAGGCGGCTATGGAATTTGACGAAGAAATTGAAATTTCAAAGTTTGTCTGCGACGAGCTTGATAAATTCTCAACTGATGTATTCAAATATCAGCTCAATGTTCAGCAGGGGATTTACAGTGCCGGACTTAAGGGCCTTAAGCTTATGAAGATTGACGAAATCAATGCAGAAATGGCTGCTGCTAAGGCGATGCCCAAAGGCACAGAAGACGAAAAGGAAATCCGCAAGTTCGCTATTGAGGTTGCAAGAACCAAGAAGTCAGCTTACAAGGCGCTTAACAAATACTTTGCAAATGAAGAGCTTATTCAGCCCGATTTCACAGAGCTTGAAAAAATCTTTGACGCAGAAGATGCTTGCGACGCAAAGCTTAAGGAGCTTTACAATTCTTTGAAAGATGCAAAGAAAGAAAAGGACAACGCTACTGCAAAGGCTATCAAGTCTGAAATCAAGACTTATGAAGCTAAAAAGAAAGAAATTCACAAGGCTTCAAAGACTGAAATGGATAAGCACGCATATTTTGCACGCGCCGCAAAGCCCTATCTTGATGCTGAAAAGCTTGTGAAACAGGAAGAAAATTACAAGCACTTTGACGAGATTGAAGAAATGTATGAAGAAGCAAAGGCTCGTCACGAGCAGGCTGTAGCAGAAGCTGAAGCAAAGGCACTCCGTGAAAAAGAAGAGCAGGAGGCTTATGCCGCACAGTTAAAGGCTGAAAAGGCTGCTAAAAAGGCAGGCACAATGCTTACTGATAAACAAAAAGTTAAAGAAATTCAGAATTATCTCTTCTTACGCGACAGCGGAAAGCTCACGCAAGAAGAATACAAAGAAAAAGTAAGTAATCTTTTTAAATAAAATGTTAAAGCCGACTC
>CAZTLU010000089.1:0-6271 GCA_964614605.1 uncultured Eubacteriales bacterium | reverse complement strand
AAAAGTGTGCTGTAAACCCCAATTTGTAAAATAAAATAAAGGTGATGTAAAAACACGACTTGCACGGAAAAATAATCGCAAAAATAATCAAAAAAATATCGTTTTACCTATTTATTATTTTATAAAATTAGTGTACAATATTATGGATAATGGGAATTTATATTTAATTGTATATAAATCGAGGTAAAATTATGTTTGTTGATATTGCTAAAATTAAAATTAAGGCGGGCGACGGCGGTAACGGTGCCGTTGCATTTCACAGAGAAAAATATATAAACGCAGGCGGTCCCGACGGCGGTGACGGCGGTCGCGGCGGCAACATTGTTTTTAAGGTTGACGATAACCTTTCTACCCTTGCAGATTTCCGTTACAAGAGAAAATACAAGGCTGAAACCGGCGCCAACGGCAGTGGCGGTAAGCGTAGCGGTAAAAAGGGCAAGGATTTAATAATTAAAGTTCCGCGAGGCACAATCATCCGCGAAACGACAAGTGGCGTTATTATGGCGGATATGTCCACAGACGACGAATTTATCGGTGCCAAGGGCGGCAGAGGCGGTTGGGGTAACTCTCACTTCGCCACATCAACCCGTCAGACCCCGAAATTCGCAAAAAACGGTGCCCCCGGTGAAGAATGGGAAGTAAGTCTTGAGCTTAAGCTCATTGCAGATGTTGGACTTTTAGGATTTCCCAATGTTGGCAAATCCTCATTCATTTCAGTTGTAAGTCAGGCAAAGCCACTTGTTGGTGATTATCACTTCACCACAATTATTCCTGTTTTGGGCGTTGTTTCAATGGGGCCCGAACAGAGCTTTGTTATGGCGGATATCCCCGGTCTTATTGAGGGTGCCGCTGACGGTATTGGTCTTGGTCACGAATTCTTGCGTCATGTTGAGCGTTGCAGAATGCTTGTTCACATTGTTGATGTTGCAGGCAGTGAGGGCCGCGACCCCATTGAAGATTTTGAAGCTATCAACGCAGAGCTTGAAAAGTTCAATCCCGAGCTTGCAAAATGCCCCCAGATTGTTGTGGGTAATAAAATTGACCTTGCAGAAGACGAGCAGTTGGCAAGGTTCCGCGAGTATATTGAGGGCAAGGGCTACGAATACTATGAAATGGTAGCACCCATTCAGCATGGCACAAAAGATGTAATTAACGCGGTGGCAAGAATGCTTGCAACTCTGCCACCTGTAAAGCAATACGAAAGCGAAGAAATCCCCATGGAAGTGCTTACCAAAAAGAGCAAGGACGGCTTCACAGTTACGGTTGAAGACGGTGTTTACATTGTTGAGGCAGATTGGATTTACAGAATTCTTTGCAAAACAGACCTTGACGATTATGAATCCTTACAGTATTTCCAGCGAGTTATTCAGGAACGCGGTGTAATTCAGGCACTTATTGACAAGGGAATCACCGAGGGTGACACAGTAAGCATTTATGACCTTGAATTTGATTATGTTCCGTAATATTGGGGTTACTTTATGAGATTGTATAACAAAGATGTTAACGCGGATATGTTAAGTCCGCTGACACTTGCATTCACAGGTGACGCAGTATTTTCGCTGTTTGTCCGCGAAATGTTGGTGTGTGATGCCAACCGTCCCGTTGGCGAGTTACATAGGCTTTCGGTTCAGTCGGTCAAGGCTTCGGCACAGGCGGCGGCAATGAGAAAAATTATGCCGTTGCTCACCGAAAAAGAAACAGAGGTTTTCAAACGAGGCAGAAATGCTCACACCTCTCACACACCGAAGAACCAAAGCGGATGTGACTATCATTATGCAACGGGCTTTGAGGCGCTTATAGGATATTTATATTTAAAAGACGAAGCTGAGCGGCTCAACCTGTTACTCAATGAAGTCATTAACTGTCTTGGGGATGACGCAGGTGAAAATACAACGAAATAAGATTAAAGATTTTTTTGCAGATACTCTTGTTTTTATGTTGGGCGGAGTTCTTTATTCCGTTGCAGTAAACTGTTTTTTGTCACGCAACAACATTTTAAACGGCGGATTTACGGGAATTGCAACCATACTGAATTTTATTTTTGATTTGCCCATCGGTACAGTTCTTTTTATAATGAACATTCCCGTTTTTGCGGTGGCATTCAAAAAGCTTGGCTCAAGATTTGTTTTGAGAACGGTCTGGGCAACACTTATAACCTCAACACTTATTGATGTGGGCGTTATTTTGCCCGTGTATCGCAATGATTTATTGCTTTCTTCTCTTTTCGGCGGGGCACTTACGGGCATTGCATTAGGTATTATTTTCATTCGCAACGCAACAACAGGCGGAGTTGATATTATTGCAAAGCTTATCGGGCTCAAATATCCCCATGTTTCAATCGGGCGGTCAATTCTGCTTTTTGATGCGGTAATTGTGGTGCTTGGCGGAATAATCTACCGCAATGTTGAGTCAATGCTCTATGCGGCTGTGGTAATCTTTGTCAGTGCACAGGTGCTTGACTATATTATTTACGGTGTGAGCCGCGGTGCGATGATTATGGTCATCACCGAAAAAAGTGAAGAAATCCGCCAAATGATTATAAACGATTTCAACCGCGGTGTAACCGTGCTTAAAGGTCAGGGCGGATATTCGGGCGCAGAAAAAAATGTTCTGCTTTGCGCTTGCTATGACAATCAGGCACAGAAATTCATCAAGAAAATAAAATCAGCCGATGAAAATGCTTTTTTCATTGTTACACAGTCAAAGCAAATTCTCGGCAACGGATTTAAAAATATATAACTTTTTATGAGGTAATATAAATATATGAAAAAAGAAAACATCAGAAATTTTTCAATTATTGCTCACATTGACCACGGCAAATCTACACTTGCTGACAGACTTTTGGAGCTTACCGAAACTGTTGCAAAGCGTGATATGACCGAGCAATTACTTGATAATATGGACCTTGAGCGTGAGCGTGGAATTACAATTAAAGCACACGCGGTTAAGCTTGACTATAAGGCACAAGACGGTGAAACTTATGAGTTAAACCTGATTGACACTCCAGGTCACGTGGACTTTAACTACGAGGTTTCGCGTTCACTTGCAGCTTGCGAGGGTGCGGTGCTTATAATTGACGCTTCCCAAGGTGTTGAGGCGCAGACACTTGCCAATACATATTTGGCTCTTGACCATGATTTAGAGCTTGTGCCCGTAATCAATAAAATTGACTTGCCCGCCGCTGACCCCGACCGCGTTGCAAATGAGGTTGAAGAGGTTATAGGTCTCCCCTGCGACGAGGCTCCGCGAGTTTCTGCAAAGACGGGTGAAAATGTAGGTGCGGTGCTTGAGAGCATTGTTTCACTTGTTCCCCCACCCGAAAATAATGACGACAAGCCACTTCGCGCGCTTGTTTTTGACTCGGTTTATGACAGCTACAAGGGTGTTATTGTTTATGTTCGTATTGTTGACGGCACTATCCGGCCCGGCGACACAATGCGTATGATGGCAACGGGTGCGGAATTCAATGTTGTTGAGGTTGGATATATGCGTCCCAACGCAATGGAGCCGGCAAAGGAACTTACTTCGGGCGAGGTTGGATATATTACCGCATCAATCAAGACAGTAAGCGACGCCCGTGTCGGTGATACAGTTACAACTGCTGAAAATCCCGCAAGCGAGGCTCTGGCAGGCTACCGCAAGGTTAATCCAATGGTATTCTGCGGTGTTTATCCCGCAGACGGTGCTGACTATGAAAACTTGCGTGAAGCCCTTGAAAAACTGCAATTAAATGACGCGGCGCTCTCTTTTGAGCCCGAAACATCGGGTGCATTGGGATTTGGTTTCCGTTGCGGATTCTTGGGACTTTTGCACCTTGAAATTATTCAGGAAAGACTTGAACGCGAATACAATCTTGACCTTGTTACCACAATCCCCAGCGTTATTTACAAGGTTCATCTTACAAACGGCGAGGTAATTGAAATTGACAACCCAAGCCATTATCCCGACCCTGCAAATATTGATTATTGCGAGGAGCCGACGGTCGAGGCACACATCTACGCTCCCCCCGAATATATCGGCTCAATTATGAATTTGTGTCAGGACAGACGCGGTGTTTATGTGAACACCACTCATCTTGCTTCTGACCGTGTTGATTTGCACTATATTTTACCTCTTAACGAGATTATTTACGACTTTTTTGATGTTCTCAAATCAAGAACACGCGGATATGCTTCATTTGACTACGAAATGAGTGATTATCAGCGTTCAAGCATTATCAAGCTTGATGTACTTCTCAACGGCGATATTATTGACGCACTTTCGTTTATGATTCACAGCGAAAAGGCTTACGCCAAGGCTCGTCGAATTGCTGAAAAGCTTAAGGATAATATTCCGCGCCAGATGTTTGAAATCCCCATTCAGATGGCAATCGGTGGCAAGGTTATCGCCCGTGAAACCGTTAAGGCTATGCGAAAAGACGTTCTTGCAAAGTGCTATGGCGGTGACATTACCCGTAAAAAGAAATTGCTTGAGAAACAGAAGGAGGGTAAAAAGCGCATGCGCCACTTCGGTACTGTTGAAGTACCTCAAGAGGCATTTATGGCGGTGCTTAAACTCGACGATGAATAAAGAGATTTTTGAAAAACTTAAAGAATTAGAAATTGAATATAAACTAATCGAGCATCCCGCGGCTTTCACAATGGAAGAAATCGCAGAATATGACTTGCACTCACACGGTCACATACCGAAAAATCTTGTGCTTCGCGATGTTAAAGGTACTCGTAATATGCTTGTGGTTCTTCACGGTGATAAGCGTGCAGATTTGCGACTTATCCGTGACGAGATTGACAGTACAAAATTGAGCTTTGCTTCTGACCAAAGACTTGAAAAGTATTTAAAGGTTGAAAAGGGCTCCGTATCCCCTTTCGGTGTGATTTATGATACCGAAAGAGAGCTTGAAATCTATTTTGACGCAGATTTGAAAAAGGAAGAAATTGTTGGCTGTCATCCTAATGACAATACTGCTACTGTATTTTTAAAATTCAACGACCTTGTGAAATATGTGAAATCCTGCGGTCATACGATTACTTACATAAAAGTATGAAGAACATAGGACTTTATTTACATATCCCCTTTTGCAAATCCAAATGTCCCTATTGTGATTTTTACTCATTTTCGGGTAAAGAGAGCAAAAAAGACGAATATGTAACGGCTTTACAGAGTAAAATCTTGTCAAGTGTTTCTACTTTACAGAGTGATTACGCTTGTAAAGGCGATACACTTTACATAGGCGGAGGAACTCCGTCAGTTTTAGGAGCTGAAAACCTCGCAAAGCTTGTAAATGCGTGTAATTCAGGCTTTTTGACAGATGATGCGGAAATTACCGTTGAGTGCAATCCCCACGGACTCCAAGAGGATTTTTTCAAGATTTTACGCGATTGCGGTGTTAACAGAATTTCAATGGGGTTACAATCTGCCGTTGATAGAGAAAGACGGATTTTGGGAAGATTATCAGACCGAAATCAAGTTGAAAACGCGGTGAAGTCTGCCCAAAATGCAGGCTTTGAAAATATAACTCTTGATGTTATGTTGGGCGTGCCCGAGCAAACTGAAAATAGCTTGAATGAAACTTTAGATTTCTGTATTTCTCTCGGTGTGCCACACATAAGCGCTTACATATTGAGGCTTGAAGAAAATACGCATTTCTATAAAAATGCTCATAAATACAATTTCCCCGATGATGATTTGACGGCGGATTTGTATTTGCAGATGTGCGAAGCTTTAGAAAATAACGGCATAATGCAATATGAGATTTCAAATTTTGCGAAAAAGGGATTTGAAAGTAAACACAATCTGAAGTATTGGCATTGTGAGGAGTATTTAGGACTTGGCCCCTCGGCACATTCATTTTTGAACGGCAAAAGGTTTTATTATGACCGAGATTTTAACGCATTTTTAAAGGGAAACTCCCCTATCCCCGACGGTGACGGCGGAAATTTCACAGAATTCGCAATGCTTGCTCTGCGATTGACAGAGGGTCTTTGCGAAAACAAGGTTTTTGAGCGTTTTGGACATTCAATCCCGAAAGAATTATATGAAAAATCAAAGATTTTCGTTGAAAATGGGTATATGACCGCTGATGAAAAAGGGTTGGCATTGACAAGAAAAGGATTTTTGATGTCGAATAGCATATTAGCGGAAATTTTATAAATTATGAACGAGAAAAAATTACCGAAAAGAAAGAATTTAAGATTAAGAAATTATAATTACAGTGGCAACGGTTGTTATTTCATAACAATATGTACTAAAGATAAAAACCATTTGTTTGGCA
>CAZTLU010000088.1:0-6295 GCA_964614605.1 uncultured Eubacteriales bacterium | reverse complement strand
TTACCAAGCCATATCGTCTTCAAAATCAAGAAGAGATGCATCTAATGGCTCTTCTTGTAAAACTGTCTGCATATATTTGTTAACCTGCTCACGCATATCGCGGCGGGATATTGTGCGGGGGTCCATAAGGTCCTGCTTAACCCAGATAAAGTTCACATTGTGTTCTCTTGCCTGGTCGTCAAAAATACCCGAAAGACCGTCCATACCCTTACAGGAAATCTGGTCATACATAATAACTGTGTCAGCGTTGTATTCTTCAACAATGCGCCAAAGCTCGTCAACAACATTTCTGTAACCGCCCTTGGTGTGCTTACGCATAATTGAACGCTGATAGGTTTTTGCCAAATCCTTGAGTGCCTGTTCTTTATCTTCTGTGTCAATTTCAAGGTAAGAAATCATTGTTTCCATATCCATAACAACATTCATACCCCAGCAGTTTTCAAGCCAGTTTGCAAAGCTTGTGTAATAGTTAGCAGGGCAACTCCACACAACTGCGCGGTGACGCATTTCTTTTGATACGGGAGTCTTGTTTTCATAAGCCTTCATCATAATCTTGTTGACTTTTTCGTCAACCTTTAAGAATTTCTCGTTTGAGCCACCCGAAAGGTTGAAATAGAAAATTCTGTAAAGCCAGAAGCAAGCACCTGTCATCTGCGGATAAGGTGTTTTGTTGATATCCCACTTCTGACGCTCGTAATCTAACTGCTTGTTGTACTGCTTTGCGCGTTTGAAGAATGCGTCCCAATCGAACTTTTCGCCCGTCTGGTCCTCAATGAATTTAATAAGTGACTTGATTTCGTCAACGGCATATTCCTGAACATCCTCGCCGTTGTAACGAAGCGGAACACCAAAGCAATGAACGGGGAGCTGAAGTCTTCTGTCAAGGAATGACGAGTTCATAATTGAGCCGTCGCAGGGCATATTTGTTGCAATCATACAACAACCCATTTTGGGATAATCGTCTTCAATGGCAACGCCTGCCTCGGCAGAGGGTAACGGGCAAACATCGGCAGGAACACCAAAGCTCTCGGTCACCTCAAGATAAGGGGGCGTAATCTGCTGGTCAACCATAGAGGAGAGGAATATGGGTAATGTCTGCAAAGGCATCGGAATAAGATTGGGGAAGCCGTAGAAAATCTCGTTGGGAACAATCTCATCCATCATAACAATCTTCTTTGAAAGCTTGTTGTTGGGGTTGATTTTCTCATCGGCACGGAACGAAATGTTGATAAGCCCTGTTGTGTGCTTGACAATCATATTGTAGTGAAGATGTGCCATACGAAGCTGTGGTCCGCGAAGTCCTGCACAATGACGGTCAATAAATGATGGCGTTGAAAGGTAAGATGCCATCCATCTGTATCGCCATAAGCCCTTTACTGTGGATATGGGCGCCTTAAGCACCATTTTAATCATATCCTTCCAGGTGACAAGCCAACGGTAGTAGTCATACATTGTGTCTTTAAAGCCGCGCCATTCTCTGTGCTTTAAAATGGCGGTGTGCTCTTTATAAAGCTTGCCGTAATCAGCCATTTCGTTTCTCCTCCTTTGCCTTTTGGATTTTCTTTATTTCAAGGCTCTCAACGAAAGCCTGAACTCTTGTTCTTAACTGACCCGATGCAGATGCCGTGTACTGACGGTCAACTGCCGCGGTGGGAACACCGTAATCCCCACTCATAACGAATGAGGCAAGCGCACGCTCATAGCCCCAATATTCGCAGAATTTCAACTGCTCATACATAACGCCGTCGGCATGGTATTCGTCAACCAACTGCTTAACATAGTCGCGGCGCTCCTGAACCTTTTCGTGACTCATAAAGCGTGGGCATTGACTTGTTTTAAGATAATGAGTACAAATCTGTGTGAGAATGTCTTTATCCTTGTCGATTACGATTTCCTGTCTGCCGGGGAGTGCACCGAAGCAATATCTGTCAGCAACCACCAATGCACCGCTGTCTTCAATAAGTGATGTGAAATCGGGGTCGTCCATTTCAGAACCCACAACCACAATTTTTGCGCGGTAATTCTTCTTTTGGTCGGGCTCGCGGGTCTTTAATTCTTCGGCAGTTTCGCGAAGTGCGGGCAGAATTAAAGACTTGGGGCAACAGTATGTAATAAGGTTTAAAATATGATATTCATAGCCTGTAATTCTCGGATTTTCTTCTTTTCTGTATTCACCGATTTCCGTCATAAGTCGGCAAACCTCGTTGTGCTCCTCAACCGCCTTTAAAAGTGCCTCGTCGCTTGTGTCAACACCGTAAACAGAAGAAAGCATATCAAGAATTTTAACTCTTGTTTGGTTTGTGTAGTGCTTGACGGTATGCTCTTCAATTTTGAAGGGTGCATCAAGAAATGTTACAAAGAATTTGTCGTTGGGAACTAAATCAAGCAATTCAAAATGCTCGGCAGTTCTGTTCATTTCAGAGCAGGTTTCAGAAGCAAGCAGAGCGTTTAAGAAATTATATCCGCCCTCAATGGCACGCTCAAGAATTGCCTTACTGTACCCGCAAAGAAAGTTGCTCATATAATAAGTTGCAATGTCCAGTGAGCCTGTACGGGGTGCGCGAAGTCTTACCGAAAAGCAGTTTCCGCAGTTTAAAAGTACCTCGGGAATATGATAACAGGTGTATCCCAAGGCAATACCGCCGTCAGCCTTTGCCTTTTGCACAAGCTCATTATTAGCCTCTTGCAAAAGCTTTTCAAATTCATAAAGATGCTTTAAATCCTTCATACCTAATACCTCAAATTATCTCTAACTTTGTGAGAGCTTTGCGAACGCCCTTGACAACATTTGAGTCAGCGGGGAGCTTTGTAATGTCCTTACCCTCAATATCGTAAATTGCAAGATTTTTGTCGTTTTCAATGTATGACAAAACGGGAATTCCGTTTGTGTTTATGTGGGGGATTACGCTTTCGTCGGGGAGACGGTTTACAATCGCACCGATTTTCTTGTACATAACAAGCTCGTCAGCCACACTCTTGATGGTTGTAATAACCTGTGTACCTTTTTTGCTTGCGTCAGTAATAAGAAGCAGGTGAGTGACCTTTTCCATAACGCGACGGTTAATCTGCTCAATTCCTGCCTCACCGTCAATAACAACATAATCAAAATCGTTTGAAAGTATGCTGATAACCTCTTTAAGATAAGAATTGATTTTACAGTAACAGCCCGCACTTTCGGGTCTGCCGACAGCAATGAATGCGAAGCCGTCAGTTTCAACAAGTGCGTCAAAAATTTTATATCTTGCGTCGCCCAAAAGCTCAATTGCCGCTTTGGTCTGACCGTCTTCAACAGTGGCGACAATTTCTTTTCTTATGTCGTCAATAGTAGTTTTAACCTCAATCCCTAAAGCCGTTGAAAGCCCAACCGCAGGGTCCGCGTCAATGGCAAGGATTTTCTTGTCGGGGTAAGCCTCAACCAAAAGCTTTACAATGGCGGCAGAAATCGAGGTCTTTCCAACTCCGCCCTTGCCCGACAGTGCGATTATTGTTGCGTTGTTTTCCATAAACAAAACTCCTCAATACATTGTCAAGAATATAACA
This sequence comes from uncultured Eubacteriales bacterium, assembly GCA_964614605.1. Classification (GTDB taxonomy): domain Bacteria; phylum Bacillota; class Clostridia; order Oscillospirales; family Acutalibacteraceae; genus Fimenecus. Next base: position 2,755 of record CAZTLU010000088.1, on the reverse strand, counting down.
AACATATTGTAACAAATTCCAACAAGGTTTTCAACCGTAAAAGGAGTTTTTAACGAAAATAATATGGGAATTATTTGCCATCTCACATCAAATTAAGCCTTGAGAAAATTACGTTCCCAAGGCTTAATTTATACAAGATTTCTGATGATATTAAATATTGTTATTGAAAGCACTAGCAGCTGTACGCAGTTAAAGGCTTTTTCAACTGTTTTTTCACTGCATTTTTTATTGAATCCTGCACCGATAAATCCGCCCAGAATTGCACCGGCAATCATCACGGGCGCAATTGACAAATCGAAGTCGGAAAATCCTGTTGTGAGTGCCACTGTGGTAAGCTTTGAAATCTGTGCAAAAAGGATTGTAATAAGCGAGCAGACAGTTGCCGTTTTGGTGTTTACAGAGAATAGATAAATAATGAGCGCCACATTTATAGGCCCTCCGCCGATACCCAAAAATGATGAGCAAATTCCAAGAAAAACACCGACCGCAAGGGATACGAAAATTCCGTCAAGGCTCTTGCCTTTGATTTTTTGTTTGTTTTTCATATAAAGAAATACGCACAGAATAAGAACCGCAAGCACGCAATTCTGCACAACGGTAACAATGGAATTCGCATTGAGCAAATCAACAATAAAATCCAGCAGTTTTTCACCGAAAAATCCGCCTGCAACCGAGCCTATGCCCAAGGGAATAGCCATTTTAAAAGGTATTTCGGTTTTTGCCTTAATCTGCTTTGCTACAGATACAAGCGCCATTGAAAAAACGGTGATTGACGAAACAATGCCGATTGTTTGCACATTATAGTCGCCCAAAACATCCATAAGAGGCTTGATTATTACGCCGCCGCCCATACCTGTCAGCGAGCCTACAGTGGTGGCACTCAATGCCAAAAGAAAATATATTAAGAATTGCAAATTGACACACCTCACAATATACATACTATTTTAACATAATAATTCCAATTTTGCACTACTGTTGATATGTTTTTTTAGTTTACAAAATTTATAAATGTCTTATCCTTGGGGTGTTTCACTGTTAGGCGAAATGTCGCGTAGCGACAAAGGGGTTCATAAATTCGGGGAATTTGCTCCCGCCGTTGTCATTTTGAACGAAGTTAAGAAGCTCAATGTTCAAAACCGATTTGCATTTTGCTTCGTTAATGCTATAATGATAATCAGAAACGAGGTGATGATATGCACGATATATGGAATCCGTGGCACGGTTGCACAAAATGCTCCGAGGGTTGTGAGAATTGCTATATGTATTTTCTCGACAAGGTTCACGGTAGCGGCGATAGTTCCAAGGTTACAAAAACAAGCGGATTTCGTTATCCCTTGTCAAAATTCCGTGACGGACGATATAAAATCCAAAGTGGTGAGATGATTCGCGTGTGTATGTCATCTGACTTTTTCGTAGAAGAGGCTGACCCTTGGCGCCACGAGGCGTGGGACATTATGCACAGCCGACCCGATGTGAAATTCTTTCTTCTCACCAAGCGTCCTGAACGAGTTGAAAAATGCCTGCCTAAAGATTGGGGCAACGGCTGGGATAACATCTTCTTCAATGTGACTTGCGAAAACCAACGCAGAGCCGACGAGCGAATACCAATATTACTCGACCTGCCGTTCAAGCATAAGGGAATTATGTGTGCACCCTTCATCGGCGAGGTCAGTATTGAAAAATATCTTGCAAGCGGACAAATCGAGCAGGTTATCTGCGGCGGCGAGAATTACGACGGTGCCCGACCCTGCAATTTCGATTGGGTGAAAAAGCTCCGCGCCGAATGTGTGGTGCATAATGTAACCTTTTGCTTTATCGAAACGGGAACGGTGTTCATTAAGGACGGCAAGCGGTATCATATCCCAAAGAAAACCGTGCAGGCTGAAATGGCACATAAATCGGGAATGAATTTCGCAGGTAAGCCGATAGAATGGCACCTAACCGACAATTTCGGTCTGCCAATTCCAAAAGACGAACTCTACACCCCTCATTTCAGGGGAAACTGCCATAAATGTGGCTCAAAACCTATCTGTAACGGCTGTTCCGATTGCGGAAAGTGTAAATAAAATTTGAGAAACTATACCTCCCTCGTCAAAGGGAGCATAATTTTAGGGAACAAATTGAGCGTAAAAATTTCACTTTGTTCCCTAATTTTATTTATTCAGTTGTCACTGCCGGCAGGTTTGAGAGATTATCGTTTTCTTTGTCGTTGGGGATTGATTTAAGGTATTCGTTGTCGCCGCGGTGGGCGATGCCCACGCCTGCGATTTCGCCTTGCTTTGCCATCTGCACCGCCTGTGGTTTTTCGACAATCGACTTGTCAGACAATTGATATCCTGTGACTTTTCCGCCATGTTTCACAAGCCCTGTAATACGCTTGGCATCGGGCTTCGCCTTTGGGATTTCATCAAGCGTATTTTTAACAAGTTCATTACCGTTGATTGTATTATCGTTCATATTTAATTCTCCTTTTTATTCAGTTTGTGCAATCAAAGGGATTTTATTCGAGTGCAGAAAGTCCTCCACACAAATCAATTAAAAGGGGATTGAAGAGATAAAACGAAAATGATATAATTAATCTAATAAATCTAAATTTGCCGAGGTATAAGGTGATAAATATGTTTGATTTTTTTAGAAAACCAAAGTTAAAAGAGGGAATTAAGGAAAAAGCATTTGAATGTAAAAGAGATGGGTTATCTGTTCGAGGGACAGAATATCGCCCTGAAGGTGAAAATTTACCAATTGCCATTGTGTG
>CAZTLU010000087.1:0-6321 GCA_964614605.1 uncultured Eubacteriales bacterium | reverse complement strand
TTTCTCTGAATTCCGAAATTGATTTTGTTTGTGATTTTCATAAATGTTTTCTCCTTGATATATAAAGTTTAATTGTTTTTAAATTTGGCGTGCTTTGTTTTGAGCACAATCAAATAATAATAAAAACTATGTAGTTGCGCCATAAACTTTGCTTGTCATTGACAAAAATTTATGTAAATTTTGGGTTGCAACCACGCAATATCAAGGATTTTAAGTGATTTTGAGATTCTTCGCTTCGCTCAGAATGACACGCATAAACTTATAAGGGCTGACGCCCCCTACGATTAATGCGTGTTAAATAACAATAGCGGGAGCAAGCCCCCGCCAAAAAACAATTTTATTTAATTTTGATTGTGTAGGTTTCGCCTTTGGTTGTTTCAAATTCTGCAAAGTGGTTTTCGCTTTCACAGATGCCGTCAACGGTGAATTCTGAATTTGCATAATGGATTTTACACTTGCCGCCCATATTTGAGGTTATGCGGGCGGTTGTCAATTTACCACTCTGCCACTCAATATCAACGGTGAAATTACCGCGGGCAACAAGTCCTGTGATTTTACCTTTTCCCCAAGCGGTTGGGAGTGCGGGTAAAAGATGGATAAATCCGCAATGGCTTTGCATAAGCATTTCATTGACTCCCGAAGTGAAACCAAAATTACCGTCAATCTGGAACGGCGGATGCAAGTCCCAGAAATTCGGATAAATTCCGTTTTTGAAAAGAGTGCCGATAATGCTTAAAACTCGGTCACCGTCGAGGGCGCGTGCCCACGAATTGATTTTTTGTCCCATTGACCAGCCTGTGCTTTTATCAGTTCTGTCATTCATTGAAACGATTGCGGCTTTTACCAGGTCGGGATTATCATGCCAATTCATTGCGTTGCAGGGGTAGAGCCCAAGAAGATGTGACATATGACGGTGGTGACGCTCACCGATTTCGCCAAGATGATTTTCGTGATACCATTCTTTAATCTGACCGTCAGCGCCGATTTCATAGGGCTTGAGCTTTGACTGAATATCACTCCACTTTTCGCAAAGTTCATTGTCAACATTCAATGCTTTTGCACTTTTAATTGCGTTATCGTAAAGTTGCCAGATAAGTGCCTGCTCATAAGTATTGCCCATTGTGCGCGGTCCGTTTTCGGGTGAGAAGCAAGGAACAGTTACAAGTCTGCCGTTATGCTCAACAAGTAATTTTGCAAAATACTCGGCGGTTTCTTTAAGCATTGGGTAAATTTCTTTTTCGAGGATTTCGGTATCAAGAGTATATTCATAATACTCATAAATATTGTGTAAAATCCACGGTACTGCGGCGGGCGACCAACCCCAGTTGAATTCCCAGCCGGGACAAGTCCAACCGAAAGGTGTGCATTGGGTATGGAATAAAAATCCATTTCGCTCCCCTGCCTCGCTTTTTACATTTGTGTAATACTCGGCGGTAAGTCTGCCGGGAACAACCATTGATTTAATGTAACGAATAAGAGGCTTTGCACACTCCGCCAGATTACCGTTATAAATCGGCCAATAGTTCATTTGAAGATTGACATTGGTGTGGAAATCACTGCTCCACATCGGTGAATTTGAGCAATTCCATATACCCTGCAGATTTGATGGCAGAATATCGTCTTCGCGTGTTGAGGAAATCGCCATATATCTGCCGTATTGATATAACAACTGCTCGGCACTGCGGGGGTCAAGCTTGTTATATTTATAAAGAAGCTTATCGGCAGAATTTATAGCATTACCGTCAAGGTCGATTGAAACTCTCGCATAAAGAGCCGTAAAATCGTCTGTGTGAGCTTTTTGGATTTCATCAAAGGATTTTTGTGATGTTAATTCGGTATTTGCTTTAACGCGGTTTAAAAGCTCTTCCGCGGTCTCGCCCGTTCTGTAATCGGGATAATTATCGAGATAATCGGTATCCGCTGAAAGAACAATTGTGATTTCATTTGCGTTTTTCACAAAGAAACTATCGGTTGCGGGCTGTAAACTGCCGTTTGTGAGTACCTTTGCGTAAAGGCAGAATTTCATTGCATTGTCAGAAAGTGTGCCTTTATGAACGAGTGTCCCGTCATTATCATAAATGATTTCACCATTGTGCTCGGTTGTCAAATTGATATTGCAATCAAGAACCCCGCCCTTACGGGTGAAATGAATTACTGCACATTTATCGGGGTGAGAAACAAAATATTCGCGGGTGTCTTTTACCCATTCTCCGCTTTTAAGCTTTGCGTCATAAGACACGGTGCAAACACCCGTTGACATATCAAGTGTGCGGGTATAGTTTTTATATTTCTTAATATCATTATTTACAAAGTTAAGCTCGCCCCAACAGAGATAAGAGCCGTATCCATCACTTATGCCCACAAGCTTTTCGCAAAGGTCAGAGGCTTTTTTATCATTTCCCTTTTGGAACTCTTCGCGGATTTCGGCATAGTAATCATAGGGCATTTTGCCGTCTTTATCGGGCTTATTTATATTACCGCCACAATAATCGGGTCGCTTTTGTGATGGTCCGCCTGCCCACAAGGTTTTGTGATTGAGAACAAGCTTATCGTTTTTCACTTCACCGATTACGGTAAGACCTAAACTGCCGTTACCCACGGGCAACGCGGTTTGCTCCCAGGTATTTTTAAAGCCAACATAATATGGCTTTTTAAGCTTCATTTTTGAGGGTGGTTCTGTGTAAAATAATTTGTGCATTTCCATAATATTCACCTTGCAAAATACACCCGATAAAAAGCTTTATCGGGTGTATTGTTTTAGAATTCTAAATACATATCATAATGAGGAATATTCTCTTCAAGGTACTCGGGAGTACCAACGAGAGTAAATCCGCATTTTTCGTAGAAGCCTACTGCGTGGGTCTGTGCACCTACGCATACCTTTTTGGCACCGTCTTCGCGTGCTTTACGAAGAAGTTCTTTTACGATTTTTTCGCCAAGACCCAATCCCCTTTTATCTTTCTTAACGGCAATTCTGCCGATTTTAACGGTATTTTCACCATAAGGGATATTACGACCTGTGGCTACTGCTTCACCGTCTGAAAATATTACAAGGTGGGGCACCTGCAAATCGAAATCATCAAACTCATTTTCTTCGGGTACGCCCTGTTCGCGCACGAAAATTGCAATTCGCAAATCACGGAACGAGGGGTCAATTACACCCGCAGGAAACCATTTATATTCAACCATAATTATTCTCCCTTAAACGCGAATTTAAATGTAAGAGGATTATCAGTTTTAACCTTGTATTTTGGCAATGTATCGGGGCCGCAGGTGTTTGTACCTGTACCACGGTGGAAGCCGTCAATACACACAAAGGTTGTATCGGAATGAACTAACTCCTCCTGATGCTTTGCCTTATGGCAAGCGCTCTGTGTATAATCGTGAGCCGAAAAACTGAATTTGGGCTCACCGTATACTGTAAAGGTGTTCCCCTTGTCATTTATTAGCTTAAGGAACTTAACACCGCCGCAGTTGCCGTTATCCTGCGGCATTACATAGGGCTCGTGCATTGCTTCAACAGTTGTTTTCCATAAACCGATATGAGCGTGCTCCTTCAAATCGCAAAGGTTCTCCATTTTTTCGTGTGAACCTCTGCCGTAGAACTCAACATTATTGAATTCCTTGGGCAACTCAACTGTCACACCGAAGCGCTGAAGCTCGGGGCACCCAAGCAGAAGCTTATTGAGTGTGCACTGAACATTTACAAGTCCGTTACCGTAAACAGTATAAACAACATCAATGCGGAAGAACTTTTTAAATCCCTTTTTCACGATGTATGAAGCCTTAACAAGTGCGTAGGCTGAATGATTTGCGTGGTGGAATTCTTTAAGGACGGTTTCTGCCTCGTGGAGCTTGATTAAATCCCAAGGTTTATGAGGCCAACCGTAAGTGTCATTATCAAGAGAAGCGCGTACAATATTGGGCATAAAGCCTTTTTTATTGTCGGCAGGGGTGAGATTGAGATACTCGCAACCGTTTCTCACATAGCTTATCATTTCGCCTGTTCTCTCGTCAAAAACAACCTTACCGCCGTCAAATTCAATATTAAGGTCATTGTTGTTGATTATAATTTCAACCTCACCGGCACCATTGTTTGCAGGAAGAAATCTTGCGACATCGGAGAGTATAGCCTGCTCAATTGCAACCTGATGCTCACCGTCAAAATATGTGATATTGATATGGCAATCTTTAGTTGCGGGATATTCGATATAAGGAATTTCATAAGTATTGGTCTGCATAGGCTCAATATCAAGACTAAGTGTGCCGTTTGCAACCTCTTCGCCGTTTACAAGCTGTGTCCACTTAACTGTGAGATATTTTGAATTCTTAAAACGGTTTGTGTTTGTGAATGAGAACACTTTACCGCTGATATGCTTGCTTCTTACGGGGCGATAAACTGCCTTGATGACATAAGCACCTGTGTGTGGAGTTTTGTCGGGATAAAGCATACCGTCAACGCAGAAATTACTGTCGTGCTTTTCTTCGCCGTGGTCACCGCCGTAGGTATATTGGAATTTATATTTATCATTACCGTCGTGGTAAACCGCGTGGTCAGCCCACTCCCATACGCAACCGCCCATAAGGCTGTCGTATTTATAGATACTGTCCCAATACTCTTCAACTGCACCGGGGCCAACGCCCATTGCGTGAACATATTCGCACATAAAATAAGGCTTGTTGTGATATTTTTCTTTGCCCGAGGCCTTACTGCCGTATTTTGCAATGTCCTCCTGTGTGGGATACATTTCTGAAATCACATCATAGGCAAAACGCTTTGTATGAACAACACTTTCATAATGAACGGGGATTTTTGTACCCTCGTTCTTTAAGTATTCATAGCATTTATCCTGGCAGTTATATCCCCAAGCCTCGTTACCCAATGACCACATTGTGATTGAAGGGTGGTTACGGTCACGGCGGAACATACGGGAAACACGGTCAACATATCTGAACTCCCACTTCAAATCGTGGCTGATAAGACAGTTGTCATAAGGCTTTTTAATATCGCCTGCGCCGTGAGTTTCAATATCTGCCTCGTCAACAATATAGAAGCCCATAAGGTCTGCCAGTGTTAAAAGTGTGGGGTCGGGCGGATAGTGTGAAGTTCTGACAGCATTCACATTAAACTTCTTCATAAGCTCCATTTCAGCCTTGATTTCTTCACCCTTGAGCACATAGCCGTTATGCATATTAGTATCGTGGTGGTTAACGCCCTTGAATTTGATTGGCTTGCCGTTGAAAAGAAAAATATCCCCCTTAATCTCAACAGTTTTGAAGCCTGTTACATTCTTGACTGCGGTAACAACCTCGCCGTCTTTTTCAAGAGTGAGGATTAAATCGTAAGTATAGGGCTCTTCCGCATTCCATTCTTTTACCTTAAGGTTTGTGAATGTGATTTTTGATTTTACGCGGGCGTCGGTCTGCTCTTTTGCGATTACAGTTTCGCCGTCGAGAAGCTCAGCAGTATAAGAATAGCCCTCTTTATCGCCCTTGATATCAACAGTAACTGTTAAAGCGTAGGCGTCGCCCTTTTTCTCGGTATCAACAAAGAAATCGTAAAGATATGTTTTATCCAATTCATAGAGAAGCACATCGCGGAAAATGCCGTTTTCGCGGAACATATCCTGACACTCAAGATATGTGCCCGTTGACCACTTGCTGACTGCGGCAACAATCTCGTTTTCGCCTTCGACAAGATATGGAGTAATATCGAACTCCGCAGAGTTGTGAGCGCCCTCGCTGTAACCTACAAAAAGACCGTTAACATACAAATCAAGTGAGGAAATTACACCAAGGAAAGTGATTATATAATTTTTATCGAGGTTTTCTATATTTATGAATCTTCTGTAAATACCAAAAGGTACATCCTGTGGCATTTCGGGATAAAGCTTGGGGTCGAATTCATAACGAGTGTTAAGATAGCAGGGCTCACGGTAGCCTGTTCTCTGCCAAGTGCTTGGAACCTGAACCTTATCAAACTGAACGCGGTCGGTATAGAATTCATTGGGGATAAGCATATCCTTTTCGTAATATTTGAAATCCCATTCGCCGTTGAGAACCTTTACCATAGGGCTCGAATAACGCTCTGTGAGAACATTCTGCTCGCAAAGTAAAGCCTTTGAGGGATAGGGAATGAAATAAGCTCGCGGCGTTAGCTTGTTGAGCTCTGCAATATCAAACTGTCTGAAATTAGCTCTGTTGATTATGTATTTCATAAAAAAGACCTCCGTCTTATGTAATCAATAAAAGTCTAACATAGAATGAGGATTTTTACAACTGAAAAAATCAATTTAAATATTAAGAATAATAAAAGAAAAA
>CAZTLU010000086.1:0-6372 GCA_964614605.1 uncultured Eubacteriales bacterium | reverse complement strand
CCATAACGAGTGGAAGGAAACCAACTACGGCACCAACACCACCGATAATACCATCTACTAAAAGTGCCTGAAGAATCGGGCTTGCGCCTTCTACCTTGCCTGCCACCCATTCCTGGAAGGTTTCAATCCAGCCAACCAACCAGTCTGCGATCCATGTACCAAGTGTAGTCTGTGAAATGTAGAACACAAGGAACATAACCAATGCAAAAATCGGAATACCAAGCCATGGGCTTGTGATGATTTTATCGAATTTATCCTGCTTGTTTTCATTCTTTGTAAGAACTTTACGTGTTTCAACCGCATTCACAACACCGTTTACGAATTCAAAACGTTTTCTGTCTGCTGCTTCAACAGCCGCTTTATCCTGTAAATCAATATCGTCCTGTACATATGTAGCTTTCTGTCCTTTTCCTACAACAGAAACAGCTTTTTCCACAACTTCCTTTAAGCCGTTATCATTTGCCTGAATAGAAACTGTTTCAACTACCGGACAGCCCAGTTTTTCTGCTAAAAGTTCTACATCGATTTCTGTTTCTTTCTTTTCATTGATGTCACTCTTGTTGAGTGCCACTACAACCGGAATACCAAGTTCCAGAAGCTGTGTTGTGAAGAATAAGCTACGGCTTAAGTTTGTAGCATCCACGATGTTGATAATAGCATCGGGATTTTCGTTTTTAACATATCCGCTTGTGATGCTCTCTTCTGATGTGAAGGGTGACATTGAATAAGCACCTGGAAGGTCAACTGCAATAAGCTCGTGACTTCCGTCATAAATGCTTTTTTTAATGGGGCTTTCTTTCTTTTCAACGGTAACGCCTGCCCAGTTGCCGACTTTTTCATTTCTGCCGGTCAAAGCGTTATACATTGTGGTTTTACCGCTGTTGGGATTACCTGCAAGGGCAATTCTCATAACTTTCTCCTCCTTAAATTTATATTAACATAAATTATTGACTTGTTTTTTTGTTAGCGTTTGCTAACTGATATGTGAAAATATTTCAGTTGCCTCTGCCCTGTCTGTTAAATTCAGATAGCAATGGCTTCGGCTAACTGATTATCGATATTATATCTTGAATCCTTAATCGACACAACGCAACCGCCTTTTTTATGAGCAACCACTGTTATAGGCTCGCCTGCGTAGCAGCCCAATGAAAAGAGAAATGCATCAAGCTCTTCATCATCGGTTACGATATCTTTAATGATATATTCAATTCCTTCCTGTGCGTTAGTTAAGTTCATTTAATTCACCTAATGTTATATAAAATTAGCAAAGGCTAACTTTTTGACTGATTTTTTAGTTAGCACTTGCTAACCACATATTATAATACACAATTTATATGAGCTTGTCAAGGAAAAAATGAGAAAAATATGAAAAATATTCCAACAAGAAGCCCGACTGCTTCGGGGGAAACAGTCAGGCTTCTTTTTTTACTCATCGGGTGAGGATGTGTAACTAAATTAAACAGGAAATGCGCAGAAATCTTCAATGAGATACTCAAGCTGTGAAAATTCAGGACTTATAAGGTTAAGATTATTAACAAAGCCTTGCACTTTTTCAAAATTGTCAGATAAATCGGGAAAGGTATGGTGCACACCGAACTCGTCAGTACAGACAATGCCGAAAGCCGTGTAGCTGACACCGTCAAGCTCAGACGAGCTTTCTAAAACCTCAAACCTCATAACCCGTGCCCTCTTTTTATTTGATGTACAAATTATAGCACTTGTGTGACAGTTTGTCAACAAAATTCAGCAAAAATATTTCGACGGAGTTCGACAAAACAAAAAGGCATCTATCGTTTTCATTTTTTAACTCCCCATACGCATTCATTGTTACTTCCCATTGCAGAAAATACGAGTTTTTCTGTCTTTTCAGCACTTTCGTCTTTCTGCACACAGAATACGCCCTCGTAAGTAACACCGTCAATTACAAATGTTGCGTAAGCCGTACCGACTTTTATCGCCCATGTACCGCTGACCTCACGGGAAGAAACATTAGTGTTATTTTTCACACTTTCATAAACTTTTAATCCCGTAATGGTTCCATCTGCATTAAGAGTAACTGACTGTGTAGGTGAAATAATGTTATTTACATATATCCAACTTGTCGCGCCATTACTTATATTACCGTGAGCGATAAACTCATATTCTCCGCATATTTCTTCTGCGGAAAATCCTTTTTCATTTATTGTTTCACCTGAGTATTCAAAGGGAAGTACAACTGCCCAGCCATTTTCGATTCTTGCCATCTGGTGAACTCTGGTTTCATAATTTTCTTGTCCGTTGTTAAATCGGGTATGATATACATGGAAAAGCTTTCCGTCATCGGTTTCAATACAAGAAGAATGTCCTGCGGCAAGATATGCGGTCTGAAGACATTCAAGGTTATAATTCCCCATAAGCTTTAAGCCTGTATTAGCATCATCAAGTGCACTGTTCCCTGCCGCATCAAGATAGGGTCCCTCAACAGTTTTGCTGCGATATTCTCTCACATTATATCCGCCCAGCGAAGCAAGTCCGCAATAGCTTACAAACAGATAATAATATCCTGTTTTGCTGTCATATGTAATGTACGGTCCCTCACCCGACAACTCGTTTGCTGAGGTAGTCATTATAATCTTTTTGCCGTAATAAGCATCGTAATCCTCGTGATTTTTCATATATTCATAATCGGGAAGTCCGGTTTCTTCACAAAGAGGCATTAAATAAATTCCGCCGAAATACGAGCCATAAGTCATCCACAAATTGCCGTCATTATCATAGAAAACCGCAGGGTCAATGCAGTTAGGAAATACAGAGTCGTCATATTCGCCGGTTTCGGTAAAATAGGCAGAATTTTCAATCTCTTTTTTTGAAAGGACATCAGTTAAATTACTGAAGCTGTAATGCATTGAGTTTGCACGCAAAAAGCTCATTTCGCCCTCGAGATTATTAAATCCCGAATAAACAAGACTGTCGGCATATTCGTAAGTTCCCTCAATATTATCACTTGTCGCCATCCAGATAACAGAGGCACTTTCACCCCATATCGAAGACGAGCCGTAATAGCAATATTTACCCATAGCCTTATTATAAATCGCATCAGCCGCCCAGATGTTAGTCTGCCATTCATTGCGATTATAGTCATTTACAGTTTGAAAAGCGTCTGTCCAGCTTAAAGGCTCTGCTAATACTTCACGCAAGGTCTTGCCCTCGGGAACAAGCATCCTGTTCCCATCATTCACTCCGCAGGCAACACTTGTCCAATTTATCAAATCCGTACTCTTCGCCGCACAACCGTGTGAGCCGAAGATATAATATGTACCATCCTCTGCCTTTACAATTGACGGGTCGTGAACAGCAACTCTGCCGTTATCCGTTTCACAAGTGCCCGAGCCATACATTTCAAACAGCAATGCATCCACCTTCTTTGCATCAAAAATGTTAATCAGAATTATACAAATACAAAGTATTACGGCAACCACGCCGACACCTATTTTAATGATAAAAGATTTTTTACGCTGCAATCTTTCCAAGTCCTTTCTGATGATTTAACAATATAATAACATATATAGCGAAAAAACACACTATTTTTATTTACAAATTTTAAGCCAAGTGTTATTTGTCACAAATTCAATCCGCAAAACGATTTAATATGAAAGATGGTTTTTTTCTAAAGGGACTTGCAGGTCCTGTTTAATACCATTTATTTCCTCTAAAATATTGTTGAAAGAGGACGGAAGAATGGATTTAGACAGTGCTTTTGGCAGAAGGTTAAGAGATTATCGCGAAGACAATAACCTTACCCGCGAACAATTGGCGGAACGGTGTGATATTTCGGATAAATGTGTCAGCAGAATTGAGTTGGGCCGTTCTGACCCAAAATTAAGCACGGTATTGAAATTGTGTCAATCACTTGATTTGAATGTTGGTTTTCTTTCAGATTTCTATCCTGAAAAAGAAGATGACAAGAATGGAATATAATGTCATTTCACATTCCACAGAAGTGGATGACATCAGCACAACTCTGTATGGTATAAGCATTTTACACAATGATTTATTGATTTATCTGTTTGAGGATATTTCAACTGATTATGTTGCAATCCAAAATTTTGTTATAATGCTCAATGAAGAAAAACCTGAACTTGTTCACATTAACGATATTATTGAGGATTTTTGTATTGAGCATTCTTAATATTGTTTAATTGTTGCAAAATATCCCCCGATATCCCTTGTAACATTAAAATACACATTGCCTCACCCGGCAGAAATCCCCTTTGCATTGGCGAACACCTCTGCAAAGGGGATTTTTATGACTTGCATCTGACTTGCATTTTTATACTTTTTCATGCCTTTTTCACCTTTTTATGCGAAAATCACACAAAAAAGTAAAACAAAAAACCTCGCGAACCCTTGATACACAAGGGATTACGAGGTTTTTTAATGTGGTTGCGGAGGGAGGACTTGAACGTCTGCTGCGGCTTCGCCTTGCATACTACTCGCTCGGCGACCCAATTTCTTGCGAAATTCGGTACCCGCCTCACGACTCACAGCTAAAAACGATTCACTGAATCGTTTCCTTAACGCTGTGACCCAAGGGTTCAAGTCCTTATTTTCTACAAAGAGAAACGAAAAAAGACACCCTGTCGGATGTCTTTTTCCATTTCTGGTTGCGGAGGGAGGACTTGAACCAACGACCTTCGGGTTATGAGCCCGACGAGCTACCAACTGCTCTACTCCGCGATATTTACTTTACTCTCTCGAGTGCCTTATAATGATACACTCATATTTACAATTTGTCAAGTATTTTTTTATAAAATATATAAATTTTCTTGAGTTTACATTATTATATGGAAAATCGCAACAAATTATGCTATACTTTATTTATAAAATTTAAGTTTGGGTGATTTTTGTGGATGAAAACCTTTACAATGCATATCTTGATATTCTGCACGCTGAATTAGTTCCTGCCATGGGGTGCACAGAGCCTATTGCAATTGCACTCACGGCGGCAAAGGCGAATGCATATTTGAATGAGCCTGTAAAATCTGTTTTAATTAATGTAAGCGGTAATATAATTAAAAATGTTAAGAGCGTTAAAGTGCCAAATACCGGCGGACTTCGCGGAATTGAGGCAGCTGCGGCAGCAGGCATTGTGGCGGGAAATCCCGAAAATGAGCTTGAGCTTCTTGCGGGAATTACCGAGGCAGAACAGGCAGAAATAGCAGAATTCATTAAATCAATCCCAATGACTGTGACCGAGGCTGACACAAAATATGTGCTTGATATAGGCATTACACTCCAAAGCGAAAATCACAAGGTATATGCCCGCACGGTTGAAAATCACACGGGGCTTTGTCTTATTGAGGTTGACGGACAAGCCATATTCCAGCGTGAGCTTGATGACGAAAGTGAAGATACAAAGGATTCGCCCTTAAGCATTGAGGGTATTATTGACTTTGCTGACAATGCAAATATTGATGATGTTAAAGAACTGCTTGACCGTCAGATTATTTATAACACAGAAATTGCCGAAGAGGGTCTTACGGGCAAATATGGCGCGGCAATCGGCAGAACTCTGCTGATGAGCTACGGAAACACCGTACATAACCGTGCAAAAGCATGGGCGGCGGCAGGCTCTGACGCGAGAATGAGCGGTTGTGAAATGCCCGTTGTAATCAATTCGGGCAGCGGCAACCAGGGTCTTACGACATCACTCCCTGTTATTGTATATGCGAAAGAGCTTGGCGTTTCAATGGATTTGCTTTACAGAGCCTTACTTGTTGCAAATCTTACCACAATACATTTGAAGTCGGGTATTGGGTGTCTTTCAGCATACTGCGGTGCAATCAGCGCAGGCTGTGGCGCGGGTGCGGGTGTAATGTACTTGCACGGCGGAAAATTCGAGGAAATTTCACACACGGTTGTAAATGCGCTCGCTATCAACTCGGGCGTTGTTTGTGACGGTGCAAAGGCAAGCTGTGCGGCAAAAATCGCCTCTGCGGTGGAATCGGGACTTCTCGGTATGCAGATGTATATGCACGGCAAGGAATTTTACGGCGGTGACGGTATTGTTGCCCGCGACGTTGAGTCAACAATCCGAAATGTCGGTCAGTTGGCACAGAGTGGTATGGCTGAAACCGACAGAGAGATTATAAGGATTATGTTGAAGGAATAAAAGAATTTCGGCGGGAGCAACCCCCCGCCATACGATTCGCGAAAAAGCTTTGTAGGGGTCGGCGGGTCTTTTAAATTACATATTTACCGTGGGCTGTCGAGGACGCCAGCCCCTACGAAATGGTGGTGGGAGCATGTTTGAAAAGTTATTGAATGAGGTTTCGTCCTGGGAATTTTTGAAGAGCACTCCCCTGCCTGTTGCGGTTTACGGTACGGGCAACG
>CAZTLU010000085.1:3044-6449 GCA_964614605.1 uncultured Eubacteriales bacterium | reverse complement strand
TCAAAGAGATAACTTTATATCTATCAAGAAATTACAGCATCCACGCAAGTGGGTGCTGTTTTTTTACTGCGTTTATGCTATTGTTATCCCTTTTCGGCCTTCGGGCACCTCGGCAAAGCACTCGGTGCTCGTGGCTAAAAACAGTCCATCGGACTGTTTTCTTAACGCCCCGACAGTTCTCAAAGAGATAACTTTATATCTATCAAGAAATTACAGCATCCACGCAAGTGGGTGTTGTTTTTTTATCTCTATGTGTTAAAAAGTAGGGGACGACGACCACGGCGTCCCGTTCCGCCCCATCTTTGAGGGTAGCCCTCACAGTGTGGGAAGATGTCACTTCGTGATATCCCTCTACAAAGAATGACATATTTTTTTGTTTCCTTATTGCAATTCCAAAATCAAAGTAGTACAATCTTTCACGGTGATAATTTTGGAAAAGCAAAATACATTCAAAGCTGCGTTCAAGGCGGCTTTTCCTCACACCTTGCCCGTGCTTACAGGCTACTTATTTATAGGTATAGCTTTCGGCGTAATGTTTGCGGAAAAAGGTTACAATTTTATATGGGCAGGGCTTATGAGCCTTACGGTTTACGCAGGCTCGGGTCAGTACCTTGCGGTGAATTTCTTTGACCCCGCCGTAAGTCTTTTGCAGGTGGTGTTTCTCACATTTATGGTGAATGTGCGTCACGTGTTCTATGGTCTGTCACTTCTTGACCGCTTTAAATCTGCAAAAAAGTTCAAGCCGTATCTGATTTTCTCGTTGACTGACGAAACCTATTCTCTCTATTTCCTCACAAAAACGCCCAAAGGAATGAACGAGGGCAAATTCCTTTTCGCATTGGCAATTCTCGACCATTCTTATTGGATTGCGGGCTCAATCATCGGCGCAGTTGCAGGTACACTTATTCCCTTTGACTCAACGGGTATCGACTTCGCAATGACCGCTCTGTTCCTTGTAATACTCACAGAGCAATGGCTTACAAATAAAAACCATTTCCCCGCAATCGTGGGTATTATCTGCTCTGTAATTTGCCTTTTGCTTTTCGGCAAGGATAATTTTGTATTACCCTCAATGATTTGCATACTCTCAATTCTTTTAGCTTTCAAGAAATCACCTTTGAATAAGCACGAAGAAGAGGAAAAAGCAGAAAAGGAGGCGGAGAATAATGAATAATCTTCCCGTATCCTTTTGGCGTTCGGTCATTATAATAGTATTGGTGGCATTAACCACCTTTGCAACCCGTGTTATTCCGTTTCTTCTTTTCCCCGACGGCAAAGAAATCCCCAAAACTATTCAGTATCTTGGTAAGGTGTTGCCCGCCGCCGTAATCGGTATGCTTGTGGTTTATTGCTTCAAAAGTGTAGTTCCCACTGAATTCCCGTTCGGACTTCCCGAGCTTATAGCAGGGGCGGTAGTGGTTTTGTTGCATATCTGGAAAAGAAATAACCTTTTAAGCATCGGTGTTGGCACCGTGCTCTATATGGTATTGGTGCAAACGGTTTTCAAATAATATGTATGTAGGGGACGATGAGTCTCACCTGCCGGTTCGGTCGGTGCTTCTGCTTCGCAGAGGTGTCCACCGGACACCCGCACCCCACATCGTCCCGTTGTGCTTGGTTTTGTATAATTTTTATAATTAACCCTTGACGGAGATTTTTTCTCCGTCATTTTTTTGTTATTTTGCATAAAAATTACCCTATATATAATAGTATAGGAAAATAAAGGTATATTTTCCGGAAAATCAACATAGAATAAGGACAAGACAGGGGGAAAAACAGACTAAAATCTCAAAAATTTGTAACCATTTTGTAATAATTTAATGTTTTTTTAAAAATCTCACAAAAATTTAATTGTGAACCAACCCGAAAACCACAATATATGGTGGGAAAAAGGGTCTGTTTGGGATATTCAGTCAAAAAATGACTTTAGTTTTTGGTACATTTGCACAAAAAAATTTTTTTAAAAAATTTGACTTTTTGTTGACGTATGAATATAATGTGCAAGGTCACAAAGCGAGAATAACGGTTGTGTTTTCAGCGACTGCGTTACCGTCTTTTCTAAGGTTGGTAAACAGGCAAGCCGTTCAAAAAAATGAACGGATAGCACAGCTTATTAAAGGAGCAGAATGATGAATAACGAATTAAGAGGGCAGGTAAAAGCAACTCGCAAAATTGTTTTACGAGTTACGGCTTTAATTATGGCAATTGCCGTTCTTTGTGCCGGAACCGCTTTCGCTGCCACAAGTGAGACCTATATAACAGATGTCTATGAGGGCTCACAGGTAACAAGAGTAGAGTCAAATGAAACCGACCCCTACGGTATTGTTGCCGAAGCAGGAATTCAGTTGTCCGAAGATGATAAACTTATCCTTGACGATTTCAATGCCGGTGAGGACAGCCGAATTATTGTATGCCGTGCAAGTAATGTAACATTTACTTATGCGGACGGAAAAACAGAAAATCTCGTATTTGCAGGCAGGGTGTCAGAGCTTATCGAGCAACAGGGTGTTGTGCTTTCAGATAACCTTGTTTCAAGTGTCAACGTAAAAGCTGTTGTGACAAACAATATGGAGGTTAAAATCCTCAATAACTACGAACTTACTATTAACGTTGATGATGAAATAAGATATGTGAAGTCAACTGCAAAAACTGTTGGCGAATTGCTTGAGGAACAGAAAATCGTTCTTGATGAGGATGATGAGGTTGTTCCTGCAGCCGACACACCACTCTCAAACGAGCTTACAATTGATGTGCTTCGCGTTGAATATGTAACACGTGAGGCAGAAGAAACTGTGCCTTTCACCTCAACTACAAAGTATTCTTCAAGTATGCTTAAGGGTACAAAAAAGGTTACTACCGAGGGCGTTAACGGTACCAAAACAGTTGTTTATATGGACCGTGTTGTCAACGGCGTTGTTGAATCAACAGAGGTACAGAGCGAAACAGTTACTAAAAAGCCCGTAACTGAGGTTACAACAATCGGTACACTTGTTAAAACAACAAGCAAGCTTGGTAACAGTAAGATTGAGAAAAACGGTAATCCTATTTCAGAAATTGCGTTACCCTCAAAATACTCAATCGACGAAAATAATGTTCCCACAGAGTATCAATACACAATCACAGGTAAAGCGGCGGCTTATTGCCAGCCCGGCGGAAAAACTGCCACAGGTAAGGCGGTAAAACCCGGTCTTATCGCAGTTAATCCCGAACAGATTCCTTATGGTACAGAAATGTGGATTGTATCAAACGACGGTGTAGTTTACGGCTATGCAATCGCAGCCGATACAGGCGGATTTGTAAAGAAAGGCAAGTTCACAGTTGACCTCTATATGAACAGTACAAGTCAGTGCTATAAATGGGGTTCACGAGATGTTACCATTTATATTTTGTAACTACTGATTGCAA
>CAZTLU010000085.1:0-2944 GCA_964614605.1 uncultured Eubacteriales bacterium | reverse complement strand
TGCTCTCTTTTTTGTTGCTCTTGATTATATTTTGTGCTATCATTATTACATAATATGTGTGGAGTGGTAATATGAGAGTTTTAACAGTCGCAAATACCCGAAGGGTAGAACAACTTGCCAATGAGGGCGGTATTTCGTATCTTCAGCTTATGGAGAATGCGGGCTCATATTGTGCAAGAATTATCCGTAAAACCTTTGAGAATTCAAATAAACGCAATGCCCTTGTAATCTGCGGAAAGGGCAGAAACGGCGGCGACGGTTTTGTAATCGCCCGCAAGCTCAGTGAAAACGGATACAATGTCACCGTTATGATGGCAATGGGCTTGCCGTCGGACTCCGAATCCTCTGAAATGCTCTCCCGCGTGCGCGCGATGGGTATAAATGTTGTTTATTATACCGATAACGGTGCAACTGATAAATATTTTGAAAACGCACAGCTTATAATCGATTGTATTTTCGGAATTGGCTTTCGCGGTGAGCCTGACGCTCTTACAACCTCACTTTTCACAAAAATCAATAATTCCTCTGCAACCGTTATAAGCATTGATATCCCCAGCGGATTAGAGGGAGATAGCGGTAAAGCACCTGAAAACGCAGTTTCTGCAGATATGACAATCGCCGTATTGGTGTTAAAGCCCGTTCATGTATTAAAACCCTCAATCGAAAAATGCGGCAAGGTGGTGCTTGCCCCAATCGGTATTCCCGACAAATGCTTTGAGCAGGTTGAAGCCTCACTCTTTACTGTCAGTACAGAAGAAGTGAAGTCCTTCTTCAAAAAAAGAGAAGCCGAAAGCCATAAGGGTACATACGGCACGGTGCTTGTAATCGGCGGCAGCTATGAAATGCCCAATGCGGCGTATTTTGCCTCGCAGGCGGCGGTTAATTCAGGCGCAGGACTTGTAAAGCTTGCGTTCCCGTCATTCGCATATAATGCAATCGCGCCCAAAACTTGTGAACAGATTTTAATTCCTCTTGAAAGTAATCGAGCCGGCAGGATTTCACAGAATGCAATCAAACGCCTTGAGCGTGAAATCAAAAAATGCTCCTGCGTGGTGTTGGGTTGCGGAATGGGTGCAGATGCCGACACAAAAGCTGTAACAGAATTCGTAATAAAAAACAGTGAAGTTCCTGTAATTCTCGATGCTGACGGCATAAATTGCCTTAAAGATAATATAGATATATTAGACGCGGCAAAAGCTCCCGTTATTCTCACACCTCACCCCAAAGAGATGTCGCGCATTGCAGGGGTAAGTGTTGAGGATATTCAGGCAAACCGTGGCGCAGTTGTGAAAAGCTTTACAAAGGCACATAATTCCGTGCTGGTGCTCAAAGGCGCGTCAACTCTTGTGGGCAGTAGTGAATATGACGATATGTATGTGAATAACACAGGCAATCCCGGTATGGCAACAGGCGGATGTGGTGACATATTGAGCGGAATAATCGGCTCGTTTGCAGCCCAAGGTCTTGACCCGTTCAGAAGTGCCGTTGCCGCCGTCAACATTCACGGTGAGGCAGGGGATAGGGTCAGCGAAAAATACTCAATGATGGGTAATACACCAACGCTTATTCTTACCGAGCTTCCCGCAACTCTCAAAAAATTTGAATAGGGGAAAAGTTAATGAAAAAATTCCTTTGCTCTTTTATTTGCATATTGCTTTTATGCAGTTGCACAAACAAAAACTCAAAGGATGTTGAAAATGAGCCGCTGTCAATCAGCGGCTTTTCTTGTGCAATAAGGACAACTTTAAATGACATTGAAATTACCGCCGATGCTGAATATCTTGCCTCAGGCACCATCAATATGACATTTACCGCCCCCGCAACTGTAAATGGTATGCAAATCAACTGTACGGGCGGTGAATATACAGTGCACTATAAAAATTTAGAGCTAACCGTCAGCGGCGAAAAAATGCCGTTTAATATGGTTTGCCGAGGACTTGAAGAATGTATCAATAATGCGCAGGGCAAAACTCCCGAAAAAGAAGAAAACAGCGAAAGCTTGATTTACACCTATACCGCCGAGGGTCATGTGTGCAAGCTATACATCAATCCCGAAACAAAGTATTTTGAAAAAATTGCAATAGACGGAATTGACACCTTATATTTTGAAAACTTTGAATATATAATGGGACAGACTGATTGAATTTTGCATAAAATGTATTGCTCCCCGATTTTTTTACCTTAAGTTGTCGAGTGTAATCCGAAACAGCCTTAAAGCTATAATTTTCAAGTCTTTTCGGTGCTTCGCTCTCGAAAGGCGTCAGCCTTCCATCGTTCTCAGCAACCAAAAATCCAATAAAAATTCTTTGCTTTAAGGTCGAAGATTTTTTGAATAGCAGATTTTTGTCAAGCTGAGGCACAAGACGGAGTAAATCCTGACAGATTTACGAGTATTTTAACGATGGATTGGCGGAAATATGCATTCAAAAAACTATTTTGGATTATACTCGCCAACTTATATGTTTATTTCTGTAAACAAACGGTAAAAATAATTGTGTAAAAAGAATTTTGGAGAGTGATATATAAATGAATGTCAAAAGAGGGGACATATATTATGCCGATTTAAGCCCCGTTGTTGGCTCCGAGCAGGGCGGAGTACGCCCCGTACTTATAGTGCAGAACGATGTGGGCAATAAATACAGTCCAACGGTTATTGCCGCCGCCATAACAAGCCAACAGGATAAATCTCGCCTTCCTACTCATATAAGTGTAAACGGAAATGCCTGCGGGTTAAGTAAGGATTCTGTTGTGTTACTTGAACAGGTGCGTACAATTGATAAACAACGGCTTAAAGAGCGAATGGGTAATCTTTCCCAAGGCGATATGAATAAAATCAATAAAGCTCTTACGGTCAGCTTCGGGTTGATATAGAAATTCAAATATTCAGATAAATCTGAATTTGTCGAACAGAATCAAAGCGCCCCTTGTCAAAGGGGAGAGGGCC
>CAZTLU010000084.1:0-6520 GCA_964614605.1 uncultured Eubacteriales bacterium | reverse complement strand
GGAGTTGGTTGTGTGAAAAGACCTTTCGCGGTTGTGGGCTTTTCAATGCTTTTTTCGGCTCTGATTTTTTATAATGTTTCTTTTAAAGCATCTGTTGCTCTCACAATCGGAGCAACAGTTATTTTTTGCTTATGCTTACCCTTTAAAGCCATGCGCAAAAACAAGTTCGTTCTGTTTTCGCTGGCTTCGGTTATTCTCTTTTCACTTTCTTTTATGCTTTGTCAGTTTCAATATGTAACCGCAGAACAGAATATGGGCGAAACCGTTGAAATCCGCGGAGTTATATGCACAACACCCACACATTCCGATTACGCCCACACTTATATAATTAAGCTGGAAAATAAGAATTACAAGGTGCGTTATGTGAGCGATGATAACCGCTTCTTCACAGAAGGCACGGTAGTCAGCGGAACAGTACAACGGTCCGGTGCTGATTATGCTGATACAGATTTTCTTGACAGCTCATTATCCTCAAAAATCTATTTTACCTTTTTTGAAACAGAGGATTTCAAGCTTGAACAAACGGGCGAAACGAATTTGCTTTACAAGTGGTTGGGCGAAATCAAAAACGCATTTACAACGCTTACTTACTCATACATACCAAGCGAAAACGGCGGAATTGCCAATGCTATGACAATTGGCGACCGTTCGGGAATAACCGCCGCCACAACTGAACAATTCAACTATGCAGGCTCGTCGCATCTCCTTGTGGTGTCGGGTCTGCATTTAAGCTTATGGGCGTTCGGTGTGATAAAAATATTACGCAAGAATTCGCTTTTAAGAAAATACTCTGCTTTCATTTCGTTTGCCGTTTTATTATTTTATTCGGCACTTACGGGATTTTCGGTTTCAGTTATACGCGCAGGCGCAATGGTGGGCGCGGTAATCTTTGCCAAAATCTTCCGCCGTGACGCTGACAGTCTTAATTCTATTGGATTGGGTGTTACAGGAATTATGCTTTTAAATCCCTTTGCGGCATATTCTGTATCGCTATGGTTCACCGTTCTCTCAACAGTGGGAATTTTAGTTCTTCAAAAGCCCATTGAACAATGGGTTTGTTCCACAATGATAGGCGAAAGATTAAGTCATTTTGCCGTTTTCAGATTTTTGATTTCTTCTTCAACGGTTTCGTTAAGTGCCACTATCTGCACTCTGCCCATATTCATTGTAAAGTTTGAATTTCTGCCCTGGGCATCAGTTATTTCAAATATTCTTATGGTGGATGCGGCAATGATTGTAATGGTCGCCACGGTGGTTGGTGCGGGATTCCATTGCTTGCACATTTACCCGTTGGCACATTTGGCTTATTGGATTTCGGGAACACTCGGCGGATTTCTGCGACTTTGTGCCGAAAAAATCGGGCTTGCCGAATGGTCGGGGCTCTCAATGTATAACATACACTTTAAAATATTTATGGTTGTTGCGGTTATTCCGGGTGTGCTTATGTATCTTCTGCGAAAAAGAAATCCGAGCAGCATCAAAACCATATCCGTATTACTTGCCGTTACCTTTGTACTTATTTCATTATTTTCAGTTCTTCACGATTACAACACCCCCACCGTCGAAATCCGTGAAATAAATTCACAACCTATTGTGCACATAAACTATAAAGGTGAAAGCATTATAATCGGGTGCCGCGACAAGACGAGTGTTGATTGGCTTAAAGATATGCTAAACCGCCACGGACAGAAATCCCCCGAACTGCTCATAATTACTGATACAAATGACTCCACCTTTTCACAAATTCTTAACTATCAGCAGACCTTTAAATTCTCAGAGGTGGCTTTTTGTGATAATGGGCTTAATATAATCGAAAATGCCGAGAAGAATGTTGAAGCTGTATCTTTGGGCGGGAATTTTCAAATTGACCTTTCCCAATATGAAACACATATTGAATTTTCATATAATAGTAAAAATATTGTCTATATTTACGGCGAAACCGAAGAAAATCTCTTTAAAAACGGGAAAGTATATGATACAATAATTACATATGACGATTTGACGGCACCCGAGGGAATTGAACTCATCAAAGCCGCATCCGGCGAAACCGTAACAATAAATTTTTGAACAGGAGAAAGACTATGCCTTTGCTCAAAGAGTATGACATCAAAAAACAGCTCAAAGAGAATAATATGTCAAACTGCTATCTTTTTTATGGCAGTGAGGATTACTTAAAGCAGTTTTATGTAAACAAAATCTGTTCAAAATTTGTAACCCCCGGCAGTGAGACCTTTTCTTTACGCAAATATGACGGCAAAGAAAACACGCTCGACGAAGTGCTTGAGGGTGCTGAGTCCTTGCCCTTTATGAGTGAATATTGTGTGGTTATTGCCCGTGATTTCTCGCTTGACTCTTTCGGCAATGACCAGAAAGAGCAGTTATTGGCGTTTTTGCAAAATCCTGTTGACACTTCAATTGTGATTTTCTGGATGGACAGTATTGAGGTTCAGCCCAAAAGCTCAAAATGGAAATGGGTAGTTGATAATTTCACAAAATTCGCCTCTGCAGTTGAGTTTGAAAAGCCCGACGGCAGAGAGTTGCGAAAAATTATCTGTGCCTATGCGCGCAAACAGGGTTGTCTTATGGGCGATGATGTAGCGTCTTATCTTATTGAGCTTTCAGGCGACAGTCTTAATGTGCTTTTCAATGAAGTGCAGAAGGCTTGCAACTTCGCCGGTCAGGGCAACGAGATTACCCGCGAGCATATTGACGGTACCGCTGTACGCTCACTTGAAGCAAAGGTTTTTGATTTATCAAAGCTTATTCTTTCTCACAACGCACAGGGCGCTCTTGAGCTTCTGCACACACTTATGCTTCAAAAAGCCGAGCCCATTGACATTTTCGGCGTAATTTTAATGTCATTTGTTGATATTTACCGTGTAAAGCAATCGGTTTCAGCAGGAGAAAGTGTAACCTACCCTGCAAAATTCTTTGATTACAGAAATAAAGAATTCCGTCTTAAAAACGCAAGCCGTTTTGCCTCAAAGCTTTCAGATGCACAGCTTCGCGAATGCTTTGACAGCTTTGCCGAGGCAGACCGCGCCCTTAAAAGCACCGCGCAGAGTGGTGAATTGATTTTAGAAAAGCTTATTGTGCGTTTATCGCTTATTATTGCGAGGTAAATAATATGCTTAAAATAAACGAAGCGGTAATAGTTGAGGGAAAATATGATAAAATAAAGCTGTCGGCAATTCTTGATACAGTGATTATTGAGACCGACGGCTTTGCCATATTTAAAGATAAAGAAAAGCAAAGGCTTATCCGTTTTTTGAGCGAAAAACGAGGAATAATAATTATGACAGATTCTGACTCGGCGGGATTTAAAATACGCTCGTTTATAAACGGATTTACCAAAAGTGAAAACATTAAAAATGTATATATCCCCGATATTTACGGCAAAGAAAAGCGTAAAGCAGAAGCCTCAAAAGAGGGCAAGCTGGGCGTTGAGGGTATGAAAACAGAGGTTATTATGTCCGCTCTCACAAAAGCGGGAGTGCTTTGCACCGAAAACAGTAAAGCAGAAAACCGCGAAATCACCCGAACAGACTTTTTTGAAGACGGGATAAGCGGCGGAGAAAACAGCAGTGAAATCCGCAAGGCATTGGCAAAAGAGCTTGAATTGCCCGAGCGTATTTCCGCCTCGTCGCTTCTTAAAATCATTAACACTTATATGACTTATGATGATTATAAAGAAGCAGTTGCCCGTGTGAAAAGCGAAAACTAATTGTGTACAGATTGTAAAAATTGGTAAAATCTATTCCTTTTTTCACGATTTTATGATATAATTATTTGTTCCTATGCGAAAATAATATATGAGGTATATAGATATGACAACAGAAAGACTTTTCCCTATCAATGAACCCTTTTACGAAATCCCCCATATTACCACATTTAAAGAAATGATTGATAACAGCGAAAAGCTGTATTCATCACGTCCCGCCTTTAGATTAAGAAACAAGGATGGAGTTTATTATGAGGTAACTTACAAAAAATTCCGCCACGATATTTATTATCTCGGCAACAGCCTTATAAAAGACGGCTATTCGCGTTCACACATTGCAGTTATAGGTGCAAACTCTTATAAATGGATGGTAACTTATCTTGCGACTACTTGCAGTAACAATGTTATTGTCCCCATTGACAAAGAGCTTTTGATTGATAATGTTATGGACATTTTAAAGGATTCCGATTCAGTTATGCTCTTTGGTGATAAAAAGTTTATTACCGCAATTGAGAAAAGAAAAGACGAGCTCCCCGAGGGCTTTAAACTCTGTTGCTTTGATAATATTGAAGTTGAGGGCGTTATCAATTTCGATGACTATGTTCAAGCCGGCAGAAATATTTATCACGAAGGCAATAAAAATCTTTACGGCGTTACTGCTGACAAAGACGACACTGCCGCAATTCTCTTTACATCAGGCACAACAGGTGTTTCAAAGGGCGTTTGTTTGAGCCAATATAACATCTGCTTTGATGTTACAAGTGTTTTAAGTGTTGTTAAGGTTACTTCTGACGACAGTAGCCTTTCTGTTCTTCCCATTCATCACACTTATGAATGTGCAATTGATTTAGCCTTGCTTACATCGGGCGCGTGCATCAGCTTTGGTCGCGGACTCCGTTATATTGTTCAGGATTTAAAAGAAGTTGGACCTACGGTGTTTGTTGCAGTTCCGCTTATGATAGAAAAATTCCACGCAAGAATCATGAAGAAAATCAAAGGTAAAAATTATGGCAAAGTTATTTTCAAGGTTGGTAAATATGCGTCCCGTGCGGGCAGACTTTTCGGTACAAACAAAATAGGAAGAAGCCTTTTCAACGAAGTTATTCAAACATTTGGTGGTAATCTTCGTCTTATTGTTACCGGTGCTTCCGCAATTGACCCCCGCGTTGTTGAAGATTTCATAACAATGGGTGTTGATATTTATATCGGCTACGGTCTTACAGAAACCTCTCCCATTTTGTCTGTTAACAACGATAAGCTTATGCTCACAAACTCTGTGGGCACTCCACTCCCCGGTGTTGAAATGAAAATTCATAACCCCGATGATTTAGGCGTTGGTGAAATTTGGGCAAGAGGTCCCATGGTTATGCAGGGATATTATAAGAACCCTGAAGCAACCGCACAGGTGCTCACTGCTGACGGTTGGTTCAAAACAGGCGACCTTGGCGTTGTTGACGAAAACAACTGCTACAGAATTACAGGCCGTTGCAAGAATGTTATTGTTACAAAGAACGGCAAAAATATCTTCCCCGAAGAAGTTGAGCTTTATCTCAATAACAATCCCTTCATTGAAGAAAGTATGGTTTACGGCGAGGAAAGCGGAAACGACGAAACAACAGTTTCTGCACAGATTTATCCCAACTATGAAATGATTAAGGAAAATCTTAAGCGTCAGGAACTCACTCAAGAGGAAATCCGCAATTCTATTGCCGAAGCAATTAAGGAAGTTAACCAGAAGCTTCCCAATTATAAAAAGATTATGAAATTTGATGTTCGTGAAAACGAATTCATCAAAACAACTACCAAAAAAATTAAGCGTCAGGCAAATATTGACGAGCAAAAGGCTGCAAATGAAGCGGCAAATGAAGAAAACAGCGAAACAAAGGAATAATCAAAATGATTTTAGGGTATGATAACACCGAAAATTTTTCAAACGGTCTTAAGGTAATGGCTTTAATGGGGTCGCCCCGTAAAAGCGGATACACCGCAAAGCTTTTGGGAACTCTGCTTCGCGAATTTCCAAAGGGCACAAATATTGAAATTGTGAACATTTATGAGCTTAATCCCACTCCCTGCAATGCCTGTGGTTACTGCAAGGCAGGAAACGGATGTTCAAAAAAAGACCTTGAAGAATTCTTTAAAAAATTTGAAACGGCAGATGTGATTATATTTGCAACGCCCATATACTTTATGGGTGTTCCCGCACCGATGAAGGCACTCATTGACCGTTTTCAGCGTTATTACGAAGCTCGTTTCCGTCGAAATGTGAAGCACCCCATTGAAAAGCGCAGAAAGGGAGCTTTGATTGTTACAAGTGGCAGTGATGGTGAAATCGGCTTTGAGGTAATCAAGCATCAGCTTCTTCAGGCATGCAGTGTACTTAATATTGAATTGGGCGGAGCAATGCTCGCTCGCAATACCGATAAATGCGGTGTTGACAACACGGACATAGAAAAAGCAAAAGCACTTTACAGGAGCGTGAGATAAATGGAAGTAATTAAAGTTAATCTCGAAAATTTTGCACAGGAAGTTCTTAAAAGCGACAAACCCGTACTTCTTGATTTTTATGCAGATTGGTGTGGTCCCTGCAAAATGATGGCGGCAGAAATTGACGCCTATGCAGAAGAAACCACAAAGGTTAAGGTTTGCAAGCTCAATGTCGACGAATCAACAGATTTGGCAATGACCTTTGGCGTTATGAGTATTCCTACCGTTATCCTTTTTGATAACGGACAAGAGGTAAAACGCTTTGTGGGTGCAAAAGAAAAACACCAGATTGCAGAATTCGTTGGTGAATAA
>CAZTLU010000083.1:0-6533 GCA_964614605.1 uncultured Eubacteriales bacterium | reverse complement strand
CGTCACGCTGACCAGCAGGTTAGAGGCGCTGTTGTTCTTCCCAACGGTACAGGTAAAAATGTAAGAGTAGCAGTTTTCGCAAAGGGCGATAAGGCTGACGCAGCTGCAGCAGCAGGTGCTGAGGTTGTAGGTGCTGAAGACCTTGTTGCAAGAATCCAGGAAGGATTCATGGATTTCGATGTTTGCGTTGCAAGCCCCGATATGATGGGTCTTGTTGGCCGTCTTGGTAAGGTTCTTGGTCCTCGCGGACTTATGCCCAGCCCCAAGGCAGGTACAGTTACTCCTGATGTTGCTAAGGCTGTTACAGAAGCTAAAGCAGGTAAGATTGAGTACCGTCTTGATAAGACAAACATCATTCACTGCCCAATCGGCAAGGTTTCATTCGGCTCAGAAAAGCTTAAGGAAAACCTTGACACACTTATGGATGCAATCGTTAAGGCTAAGCCCGCTGCTGCAAAAGGTCAGTACATCAAGTCTGTTGCAGTTGCTTCAACAATGGGCCCCGGCGTTAAGATTAACCCCAACAAGTTCACAGCAGCTCCCGTTGCTGAATAATTAAACATTAAAAATACTTGACAAACCTAATATGGTGTGTTAGTATAATAAAGCTTGCCAAAGACAGTAGGTGCATTTTGCATAAAGGGAAGTCCCACCTACCGAGGATATCAGCATTTATTTAAAATGTTCCTATGCCTTTTCTGTCTTTGCAGAAGAGGCATATTTTTTCTCCTTGCAAGCGTTTTTGAAATTTAATACAGGAGGTGAAATCGTTTGCCAAGCGAGAAGGTTTTAGAATTAAAGAAACAGCAGGTGGCTGCTCTTAAAGAAAGACTTGACGGTTCAATCGCAGGTGTTGTTGTAGATTACAAGGGCATCACAGTTGAAGACGATACAAAGCTTCGTAAAGAGCTCCGTGAAGCAGGTGTTGAATACACAGTTGTAAAGAACACAATTCTCGGCAGAGCCATCGACGGAACAAGCCTTGCTGACATGAGCGGTGCCCTTGAGGGAACAACTGCTATTGCTACAAGTAAGGATGACTATGTTGCAGCTGCAAGAATTCTTGGTAAGTATGCTGACAAGAGCGAAAGCTTCAAGCTCAAGACAGGTTATCTTGATGATGAGGTTATCAGCCTTGAAAAGCTTACAGAACTTGCAAAGCTTCCTTCAAGAGAAGTATTGCTCGCAACTGTACTCAGTGCGTTCAACGCACCTATCGCATCTTTTGCACGTGCCGTACAGGCTATTGTTGACAAAGATGGTGAAGCAGCACCCGTTGCTGAATAATTAAAAAAATAAACTTAAACAATTATAAAAATTTTGGAGGTAAATTACCATGGCATCAGAGAAAGTTATGGCAATCGTTGAAGAACTTAAGGTTCTTACAGTTCTTGAGCTTTCAGAGCTCGTTAAAGCAGTAGAAGAAGAATTTGGCGTATCAGCTGCAGCAGCAGTAGCAGTAGCAGCTCCCGCAGCAGGCGCAGCAGCAGTTGAAGAGAAGACAGAATTCGACGTTGAACTTACAGAAGTTGGTTCAGAGAAGATTAAGGTTATCAAGGCTGTTCGTGAAGTTACAGGTCTTGGCCTTGCAGAAGCAAAGGCTGTTGTTGACGGCGCTCCCAAGGTACTTAAGGAAGCAGCTTCTAAAGAAGATGCAGAAAGCATCAAAGCTAAGCTTGAAGAAGTTGGCGCAAAGGTTACTCTTAAGTAATTTAAGCTTTAACAAAAATTATCCCTATTCCGTAAGGAGTAGGGATTTTTTTATTGCAAGAATTATCACTATGTGTTAAACTATAATTGGTAAATTTTACATTGATTGGAGAGGTTTTCTTGTCAAAGTATTCAGAACGCGCAGTTGAACTTTTTATGGAGGGTAAAAATTGCTCACAGGCAGTTTTTGTCGCATTTGCAACCGATTTAGGAATGACCGAAGAAATGGCTCTTGCCGTGTCGTCAGGTCTTGGCGGGGGAGTAGGCAGAATGCGTGAGGTATGCGGTGCAGTCAGTGGCAGCGCAATGGTGGCAGGTCTTAAAAATCCCGAGCTCTCAAAAGGCGAAGTCTATGAAAAAGTCCGTCTTATTGCTGATGAATTCAAGAAAACCAATCATTCAATCGTCTGTAAAGAACTTTTGGGACTTGTAAATCCCGAAAATTCAAGCACTCCCGAAGCCCGTACGGCAGAATATTATCAAAAGCGCCCCTGCGTGAAAATCGTTGAGGATGCCGCTTTGGCAACAGAGAAAATTCTTTTTGGTGAGGTAGAATAATATGTCAGGTGCATATGTTTATTTTGAAAATGATACCGCAATTATCGGTAACGACTATATTGAAAGACGATTTTCCACAAAGGATAACCGCCTTACCACAACCGAAATTGTAAATAAACGCATTGATGGTGAAAAAACGCTGAAAATAAAGCCATTTTCGGCAGAATTCTTCATTGGCTTCCGCAGAAAAAAGGCTTTCGGTTATACTACTGACTTTTTATCTTCAAATGACCTTAAGGTGCAGAATGTAAATGTGCTTAAACGCCGTGTGGAGTTTGTTTTTGAGCCGTATACATATAACGGTGCAAGAATTACCTTTATAATGAGCGTTCAGATTGAAGATAATAAGCATTATATGCACAAATATATTGAAATGATGGTGGACCCCGACCGTCAGCATCTTATTACAATCGACTATATTGATTGCGAGCATATCCTGATTGACACTCCCGAGCAGATGTGGACAATCGGTGATATCGACAAGGCATATTTAAGCAAATATCACTCAGCCCTTGGTCAGCCATTTTATATCAACGGAATGTTCTTTGGTTCAGAATTTCCTCTTTGCGAAAATACAATCAACGACGGTACGGCCTATATCCGTTATTTCAGCGGTAAGCGTTTTGATGAATTAAAGCTTAACTGCGGTCATACCTTTAAAACATGGAATACCGTTGTGGGTGCCGCAAGGAGCCTTGACGGGCGCGTAATCCGTGAGGATTTCTTAACATATATCCGTGATATTTCAAGGGATGTTAAACCCCGTTTTCAGTATAATTCATGGTACGACCATATGCACGATATAACTGACGAAAATATCGCAAAATCCTTTATGGAGATTGAAAAAGGACTTTCTCAAACCCTCGTTCCGCCACTTGCTTCCTATGTGGTTGACGACGGTTTTGTGGATTGGCACGCAGATTTCTGGAAATTCAACAGTAAATTCCCCAATGAGCTTTACCCCGCCTCAACTCTCGCAAAGAAATTTTCATCAAATTTCGGACTTTGGAACGGTCCCCGCGGCGGATACAATAACGAAACAGGCAATTTCGGTAAGAGACTGGAAAAAGCAGGCAAGGGCGGTTATAACAAGGCTGCAAACGATGTCTGTGTTTCTTCACTTGCCTACATCAAAAATATCACCGATTATTACCTTGACTACACAAAAAAATTCGATATAAATTACTGGAAGCTTGACGGCTTTCTTCTTACCGCCTGCCCAAGCAAAAAACACGGTCATATGACCGGCGGATATAACGATATGTATCAGTATACAGAAATGTGGGAAAATTGGATTAACATTTTCCGTAAGCTTCGTTTAAGCCGTGAAGCTTTGGGCAAGGATTTGTGGATTAACCAGACCAGCTATTGCAATGCAAGCCCATGGTTTTTACAGTGGGCAGACAGCTTGTGGATTCAAAACAGCGGTGACATCGGCTTTGTTGACAAAACTAAAAAGCTTGAAAAGTTGAGCGATAAGGATGTTGACAGAGTTCTCACTTACCGTGATGACCGTTATTATGATTTCAGCGTTACAAGGAATTATCAGTTCCCCCACGAATTTATCTATAACCACGACCCGATTTACGGCAACACCGCAAAAATCTCAATGACCGATGAGGAATTCCGTAAATATATGTTTATGATGACAACTCGCGGTACTGCCTTCTGGGAGCTTTATTATTCATATAATATGTTCAATAAGGCAAAATGGCGTATAAATGCCGACGCACTTCGCTTTATCCGTAATGAGTATGAAACCCTCAAAACCTCACAGTTTATCGGCGGTTGTCCTGCAGAGGGTGAAGTGTACGGTTATTCCTGCTGGAGCGAAAACAAGGGCATTGTGTCACTTCGAAACCCTGCAAATCGTACACAGAAAATTAAGATTACTCTTGACGAGGCCTTTGGCGTCAATAAAAACGCAGAAAATATGCGTCTTGCCTTTGTTTATCCATATAACAGACAAACCGAGGGCAGAACATACAAATACGGTGATACATTCACCATAAATCTTGCACCTCTTGAGGCAATGATTATGAAATTCTCTTCTGCCCAAGAAAAATTACCTCAACTCATATACGGCAGATTTGAAAGTGCTAACGAATTGCTTCTGTTCTTTGATGACAGAATTCTTGTTAACGAAAACGCAATTTCTTCTGACGCAAAAATCAGCAATATTGAGCTTTTAGAGGATTACAGTACACTTAAAATTACATTCAGCGAAAATGTCCCCCAAGCCTTTGTGTCACTTACCGTTAAAAATATTTTTGGTGATATGAGCGACGCACAGTTCAGCGGTAAATATGAGCCCGATTTCATTTGTGAGAATAACAAAATCCCCTGTGGCAGAGATTTTACGGTAGAGTGTACACTCAACACCGCAGAAGACGGAGTTCTCTTCTCAATCGGTGATATTATCAATGTAAGCAGTCACGAGGGCTATGGCGCAATCCGTTTCGGTGACAAAACAAGCAGGGGAGATATTGTGCTCTCAAACGGTGACAAAATCACCGTTGTCTGCGAGCCTAACGGACTTGTCAAACTCTATATCGGCGGCAAGCTTGCTTGCTCTGTTTATGACGGCGACGAATACTGCGAAGCTCTTGAAAATGCCGAGGTAACACTTACCGATAAATGTTCAGATTTAAAGATTACGTCAAAGTCACGTTCATACGATGAAATATGAATATATCAAAAGCACCCACACACTTTAGCGTGTGTGGGTGCTTCTTTTGCTTAAAGTATTATTAAATTAGTCATTCAAAACCGTGCATTAATCATCGTCTAATAAAGCTTGAATTTCTTCCGGGTTCATTCTTTTTAACTTTTCTTCAAATTTTCTGTCATAAGAACGGTCGTTTGGGTCAGACCCGTTTTTTTGTTTTTTCGGGCATATTGTTGTACAAATTTCCCATATTCCGCTCTCATTTTCTTTTTGGAATAAGCCAATAAATTAACTCCTAACAAAAATAAATTTTAAAAATTCTCTACCTCATAAAATCTATTTTCCAACATAATAATCACTCCCGATAATTTATTAAAATCATTTTAGCATATAAATACTTTGCAAGATGTAATGGGCTCCACCCTTGAGGGTGAACTATATACACTTGCCTTTTACTCCCAATTTTGCTATAATCACCTTGAGGTGTTAATATGAAAAATCTCAAAAAATTCCACATCGGCTTCCGCACTCTTAAAACCGCAGTAGCCGTAGTAGTCGCTATGATTCTTGTTACTTCTTACGGCACCACAACCTCGCGACTTATTTTCGCAATGCTTGGTGCAATGGCGGTTATGGAGCCCACTTTAAAAGACTCAATCAGTGCTTGCCTTACGCAGATTTCAGGTATGCTTTTCGGTGCATTGGCGGGCGTTCTTTTAATGATGCTACCAATAAATCCCCTTGTGGCAACAGGTATCGGCATTGTGCTTGTTATAACCCTTTACAATGTTTTTCATATCCGTTTTTCACCCACCTTGCCATGCCTTATGGTTGTGATTATCTGTACCACCCCCGATATTCAGCCCTTTACTTATGCCTTGGGCAGACTTTGGGATACAGCTATCGGCTTGGGCGTAGGCTTGCTTATCAATGCCCTTGTTTTCCCATATAACAATGCGCATAAAATCCGCTCAACAGTTGAAAGTCTTGACAAAGAGGTTATCTCATTCCTTGAAAATATGTTTGACGGCGATAACGAGTATCCCGATACCGAAAAAATGACCGCAACAATTGACGCGTTGGCTCGTCAGCTTTCAATTTTCTCAAATCAATGGTTGCTTTTGCGCCTTAAAAGAAACCGCAACAAACTCGAAGCCTTTAACATCTGTGCGGTGAAAGCCCGTCAGCTTGTGGCACAAATGGAAGTGCTTTGCCGAATGGAAAACCACGGTAAACTCAATGAAGAAAATCTTAACAGATTGGTCCGGAACGGCGCACTCATCCGTGATGTAACCGTGACAACAGAAATGAATGAAAATGATATCATCACTAATTATCATGTTGAAAAGATTTTAACTTTGCGCAAAGAATTGCTTGACGCTATGCAGCAAATCAAACCCCACAAAACCTGATACAAATTAAAGACCGAGGGGACATTTCTGTGTGTTGCAAAATAAACCTCCTTTGTCAAGGTAGACCGTCTATAGCCTCCCCACTTGATGGGGAGGTGGCAATGCGTAAGCATTGACGGAGGGGCGGTGGAGGGATTCAATAATTGTATGGCGGGAGCTTGCTTGCTTCCGCCGTTTTTATTGAC
>CAZTLU010000082.1:0-6608 GCA_964614605.1 uncultured Eubacteriales bacterium | reverse complement strand
TTTTTCTTATGAAATTGTTGATGAAGAGATTGTTATTACAAAATATATCGGCAGTAACAAAACAAGCATATCTGTTCCTGCTACAATCAATGATATTCCTGTTGTAGCTATTGCTGAGGGTGCCTTTAAAGGAAATACAGAATTAACCTCTGTTACCGTTAAATCGGGAATTCTGGATATCGGTGCTTCTGCTTTTGAAGATTGTACAAGCCTTGCCACAATTTCGTTGCCTGATACGGTTATCCATATCGGCGAAAAAGCGATATATAACACCGCTTATTATAACGACACTTCTAATTGGCGATTAAAGAAAACACAGGATGATAGCTCGTCTTCGGGTAATGTGAATATCGGTAGCGGTACAAGTGGTGGCTCAATAGATTGGGAGGATATAAGTGCTCCCGTGCTCCAGTATCTTTATCTTGGCAAAAATCTCATTGAAATTGAGCTTGTGGGCAGATACAGTCTGGATTACGGCACGCTTGTTATTGCTGACGGTGCGTTTAAGGGCAATTCAGAGGCAATTGATGTTGGACTTCCTACTTCAATTGTAACAATCGGGTGCAATGCCTTTGAGGGCTGTACAAGCCTTGAAAGTGTGAGAAATCTCAAGTTGGTGGATTATATCGGAGACGGTGCATTTAAGGATTGTACATCTCTTGAAAGTCTTGATATTTCAGAATCTGCAGTTTTCAATGCCAATGCTATTTATAATACGGGTTATTATAATAACCCTGAAAATTGGGAAGACGGTACACTCTATATGGACACCCGTGTGGTTGGTACTGACGAAAAAACAGGGGAAACCTTTGTGCGTGATGGCTCAACCCACATCATCGGCGAAGCTTTAGCGAATAAAGACGCGGTTATCCCTGCATCAGTTACAAGTATTGCTGATAACTCTTTTACAAATACCGAAAATGTTACAATTTTCGGCTATTCGGGTACTTATGCCGAAACTTATGCAAATGATAATAGTATTCTGTTTATCGACCTTGATGCTTTAACAAAAGGCGATGTGGATTTCAACGGAACAGTTGATGAAAATGACCTTGCAATTCTTTATTCGGTTTCTTCCTTGACTGCATACGAAAGTTATGCAATAAGTATTGCGGGCGATATGAATGAAGACGGTGCAGTTGACGGACTTGACGCGATAATTCTTGATTTGTTCTTAAAAGAAATTGGTCCTTCAACAATTAAGGGCGATGCAAATGGTGACGGTAAGGTTGATGAAGCCGATTATGAATTGCTTGTGAGAATTTCATCGGGAAATGAAATAATCAAGAATAATTTTATGTTTGACCGTTGTGATATTAACGAAGACGGTGCGGTTGACGGCTTTGACGCAATGTATCTTGATTTAGCGCTTAATGGATTGGTAGCATTAGTATAATCTGGCAAAGGGGTGCCGTTTATGATAAAGGATATTTATTCAAAAAAAATCACAGAGCTTCGCGAAAAAATGGGTATGTCGCAAGCTTCTCTTGGCGAAAGAGTAAATACTGATGAGCAAACTGTTTGTCAATGGGAAAACGGACAGGCAGTTCCTACCGCTGAAGAATTCTACAAAATGGCAAAGCTTTTCAGCGTTTCAATGGATGGTTTCTTTGAAAGCGAAGAGAATAAAAAAGAAAAAGAAAAAATGAACGGTATGGAGTCGCTCAACCAGCTTTACCGTATCGGCAGAGGTCCCTCAAGCTCACACACTATGGGGCCCGAAAAGGCTTGCGTGCTTTTCAAAGAGAAAAATCCCGATGCCGACGAATTCAAAGCAATTCTTTACGGTTCACTTGCAAAAACAGGAAAGGGTCACTGTACCGATACGGTTATTGAAAGCACTTTGGCTCCCGTACCCTGCAGGGTAGAGTTTGATTATCTTAAAACTGATATTGACCACCCCAATACAATGGAGCTTTATGCCTATAAAAACGGTGAACAGACCGATTTTATCCGTGTATTCAGTGTTGGCGGCGGCAGAATTGAGTTCGAGGGCAGTAAAACCGCAACAGAGCCCATAGTTTATAATTTAAGCACCTTCAAGGATATTAAGGCATACTGTAAAGAGAAAAAATATCGTTTCTGGCAGTATGTTGACGAGGTCGAGGGCGAATATATCTGGGATTATCTCGCAGAAGTGTGGGATACAATGAAAGCCGCAATTGAACGCGGTATTGAGGACGAGGGCGTACTCCCCGGCGGACTTGATGTGCAGAAAAAAGCAAACGACCTTTATAATATGGAATATATCGGCGAAACCCCTGAAACCCGCGAAAACCGTGAGGTTTGTTCATATGCTTTTGCAGTCAGCGAGCAGAATGCTTCGGGCGGACGAATTGTAACTGCCCCAACCTGCGGTGCATCAGGCGTGCTCCCTGCAGTGCTTTACTATATGCAGTTAAAGCACGGCTACACCGACCGTCAGATTTTGCAGGCTCTTGCAACGGGCGGACTAATCGGTAATCTTGTTAAAACCAACGCCTCAATTTCGGGCGCGGAGTGTGGCTGTCAGGCAGAGGTTGGCACGGCTTGTGCTATGGCTGCAGCGGCTCTCGGCGAGTTATTCAAACTCAAAAGAGGTAAGATTGAATACGCGGCAGAAATTGCAATTGAACACCATTTAGGTCTCACTTGTGACCCAATCTGCGGGCTTGTGCAGATTCCTTGTATTGAACGAAACGCAGTTGCCGCAATGCGTGCAATAAACGCAGTTAACCTTGCAAGCTTTTTAAGCGGTACAAGAAAAATTTCACTGGATAATGTAATCGAAACAATGAGAAAAACAGGCTTGGATATTGCCGAAGAATACCGCGAAACTTCCGAGGGCGGACTTGCCACACTTGATATATAATAATCTCTTATTAAGGATAAACTGAAAACTCCCTGAACAATACCATTCGGGGAGTTCGTTTTATAATAATTCAAAATGATTTTTATGACTTTTGAGTATTCCTTCATTCCGCATTTTGCTGATTTCAGCGGAAAGTCCGCTTCTGTCAACCTGTAAGTAGTCAGCAAGCTCCTGACGGTCAAAGGGGATTTGAAAACTGTTTGAATTCCATTTTTTCGCTTGCAGCATAAGGTATGCCATCAGCTTTTCACGCGTGGTTCTTTCGGAAGTGATTTCAATTTTTTGGTGAAACATAATGTTTTTGGTCGCCATAATTTTCATCAAATTAAAAATGATTTGCTGATGAAAATTACAACCGTTGGCGCAGGGGTGCATTACACGCTCGCAATCAATAAGCATAATTTCGCTTTGCTCGTTAGCTATTACACTGATGGGGATTGCCTCAACTCCCGCACAAGCAAAAGACTCACCAAACATCTCCGATTGTTCAATACCCGCAACAATGCTTCTGTTACCGAAATAGTCGATTTTCAGAACCTGTGCAGACCCTGAAAGAACAATGCCGATATATCGGGCTTTTTCACCCTCTTTAATGATAATTTCCTTTTTGCCGTAGGTTTTGACCGTTGCACCAAGACACCCCAGCATTGAAATAAGATTTTCGTTTTTAATATTATTAAAAAGTGAGCATTTTCTCAAAATACCAAAATATTCTTTCATATTTTACTCCTTTTGTTGAAAATTCAACATACTTTCTGTGCTTATTATATTAAAATATGACCATAACATCAAGGAGGAAATACAGATGATTAGAAAAATTATAAAAATAGACGAAGAAAAATGTAACGGTTGCGGTGCTTGTGCCGCTGCTTGCCATGAGGGTGCAATTGAAATGGTAAACGGAAAGGCAAAGCTTACCCGTGAGGATTACTGCGACGGCTTGGGTGATTGTCTTCCTGCCTGCCCCACAAATGCAATTACCTTTGAAGAACGCGAAGCCCCTGCTTATAATGAGGCGGCAGTTCTTGCGGCAAAGCAGAAAAAAGCGTCATCACCATTACCATGCGGTTGTCCCGGAACACAATCTAAAGCGATTAAGCGTGAAGCCGCCGTTCAACCCGAAAAATCATCCCCCGTCGCAAGCCAACTTTCACAATGGCCTTGTCAGATTAAGCTTGTGCCCGTGAATGCACCGTATTTTGACAATGCAAATCTTCTTATCGCGGCAGATTGTACCGCTTATGCTTACGGTAATTTCCATAATGAGTTTATCCGCAATCATATCACACTCATCGGTTGCCCCAAGCTTGACGAGGGCGATTATTCAGAGAAGCTGACACAGATTATCGCAAATAACAATATCAAAAGTGTCACAATTGTGCGTATGCAGGTTCCTTGCTGCGGCGGTATTGAAAATGCGACCAAACGCGCATTGCAGGCAAGCGGAAAATTCATTCCGTGGAGAGTTGTAACAATTTCGACAGACGGCAGAATTATTGATTGAAATATCAGTAATTTTATTGTATAATTGGTTAAAATATTTTCCAGAGGTAAAAAACAATGACAATTACAAATGATATTAAATATATAGGTGTAAACGACCATAAAATTGACTTGTTCGAGGGTCAGTATGATGTTCCTAACGGTATGGCATATAACTCTTATGCAATCATTGACGAGAAAATTGCAATTATGGATTCCGTTGATGTGAATTTTACAAACGAATGGCTCGGCAATATTGAAAATACACTTGGTGACAGAACTCCCGATTACTTGATTGTTCAGCATATGGAGCCCGACCACTCTGCAAATATTGTAAGCTTTGTGAATAAATACCCCGAGGCAAAAATTGTTGCATCTGCAATGGCTTTCAAGATGATGAAGCAGTTTTTCGGCACGGATTTTGCGGACAAGCAGGTCGTAGTGGGCGAGGGGGATACACTTTCTCTCGGTAAGCACGAATTAACATTTGTTACTGCCCCGATGGTGCATTGGCCCGAGGTAATTGTAACTTATGACAGCACAGATAAGGTTCTTTTCTCGGCAGACGGCTTCGGCAAATTCGGCGCTCTTGATGTAGAAGAGGATTGGGCTTGCGAGGCGAGAAGATATTACATCGGTATCGTTGGTAAATACGGCGTGCAGGTGCAGAATCTTCTTAAAAAAGCCGCAAATCTTGATATTCAGACAATCTGCCCCTTGCACGGCCCCGTGCTTAATGAAAACCTCGGCTATTATCTTAATCTTTATAATATCTGGTCAAGCTATGAGGTTGAAACCGAGGGCGTTGTTATTGCCTATACTTCAGTTTACGGCAACACAAAGAAAGCAGTAGAAATGCTTGCGGAAAAGCTCAAGGCTAACGGTTGTCCCAAGGTTGTTGTCAATGACCTCGCTCGTTGCGATATGGCAGAAGCAGTTGAAGACGCTTTCAGATACGGCAAAATCGTTCTCGCAACAACCACATATAATTCAGAGATTTTCCCCTTTATGCGTGAGTTTATCAATCACCTTACAGAGCGTGGATTCCAGAAGAAAACCGTTGCCTTTATCGAAAACGGCAGTTGGGCACCCGTTGCAACAAATGTGATGAAGAAAATGCTTGCAAACTCAAAAAATCTCACTTATACCGAGTCAACAGTAAGAATTTTGTCTGCACTCAATAGCGAAAGTATTGAACAACTTGAAGCTCTTGCTAAAGAACTTGTGAAATAAAAAATAACACCTCGATAAAATTTATCGGGGTGTTTTTGTATCATTCTACATTTTGCACTTTGCGCTTTGCATTTATATATGGTCTTTGTAGCGTTCTGCTTCAATGATGCCGTCTTTGACATTTAATTTGCAGATTCTTGCGTTTCTCGCGTCAAAAGCGTTAAGCTCGTCGCCGTAATCGCGGGCGTGATAGATTGCATACCACTGACCGTCCTCTTTAATCATTGAGTGGTGACCCGTGCCCTCTTCAAACTCGTTTGCCTTGAGTACGGGGTGATAGGTTTCGGGGTTGGGGTATTTCTCAAACTTGATTTTTGTAAGGTCTGTTTCGTCAGTTTTTGCCCTTGCATAGCCTATGTAGTAGGTGGGCTGTTCATAGCAGTTGCCCGAATACATAACATACTGCCAATCGCCCTCTTTGAAGTAGAACGCACCCTCAATTGTGTGCCAATGCTGACCTTTTTTATAGCGGTCGCGACGGTAAATATCTTCATCAAGAGTGGGTTCAAGCACCAATACCGGCTCGCCGGCAGGGGTAAAGGGGTCAAGCATTTTATCAACATAAATACAAGTGCCTATTCTCTCACCCTCAAATTTATTTGCAGAGTAGAAAAGGAAAAGACCTGCTTCGTTCTTTACAATGTGTGAGTCAATTGAGAATGGGTGCAAAATTTGTGTTGTGTTTGTGAACGGACCAAGGGGATTGTCAGCAACTGAAACATGCATTGCACCTCTGTGGCCGCCTTTGTCGGGTGTGTCATTGTAAATTTCCATTGAATTGTACATATAGAACTTGCCGTCAAGCTCAATGACGCTGGGCGCCCAGAACGCCTTTAACTCAGGAACAGTCATAACCACGCCGTAATATTCCCAACCCTCAAAAAGATTGTCTGATTGATAAGCGTAAACTCCGTCGTGACCTGTTACATAAATATAATATCTGCCGTTTGATTTTAAAATATAAGGGTCCGCTTGCCCCTGATAATGTTCTTTGTCGACTTTGAGTAAGTGCATTTCGCCATCCTCCCGATGTGCTGTGAAT
>CAZTLU010000081.1:0-6660 GCA_964614605.1 uncultured Eubacteriales bacterium | reverse complement strand
CAAGCCCCCGCCCTACATTCATTATTGCAAAATGAAACATAATGTTCTATAATATCCTCATCAAATTCTTCGAGGTTATTATGAACGGTGCTAACAAATCAAAATTAAGCTTAATTCTTTCAATGTTTATATTCGGTACAATCGGGATTTTTCGCCGCTATATTCCTCTGCCGTCGAGCATGCTTGCAATGGCGAGGGGTGCAGTCGGCGTTGTATTTCTGCTGATTTTTATGGCACTGAAAAAAGAAAAACTGAATTTCCGAGAAATCAAAGATAAAATTCTTCTTTTGTGTATTTCGGGTGTGCTTATTGGGTTTAACTGGATTTTGCTTTTCGAGGCTTATAACTACACGACGGTTGCTACCGCTAC
Source organism: uncultured Eubacteriales bacterium (assembly GCA_964614605.1). Classification (GTDB taxonomy): domain Bacteria; phylum Bacillota; class Clostridia; order Oscillospirales; family Acutalibacteraceae; genus Fimenecus. The sequence continues at coordinate 6,290 of CAZTLU010000081.1, read as the reverse complement.
ACTTTGTTATTATATGGCACCTGTGTTTGTGATTATCGCTTCGCCGTTTTTATTCAGAGAAAAGCTCACATTCAAGAAGATTCTTTGCGTTATTGTAGCCCTTGCGGGTATGGTGCTTGTGTCGGGTGTAATTGAAACGGGATTTTCGGGAATTGGCGAGCTGAAAGGTGTGCTTTTGGGGATTGGCGCGGCGGCACTCTACGCTTCGGTTGTGCTGATGAATAAGAAAACCGCGGGTGTGCCAATTTACACAAAAACCGTTATTCAATTGGGTAGTGCGGCAATCATTTTATTGCCTTATACCTTGTTGACAGAGGATTTTGCAGAAATCACCCTTGAGCCGTTGACGATAATAATGCTTCTTATCGTGGGTGTTGTGCATACGGGTTGGTCCTATGCCTTGTATTTTGGCTCAATGGATAATCTTAAAGCGCAGACGGTAGCGATTTTCAGCTACATAGACCCTGTTGTTGCGATTATTCTTTCGGCACTTATTCTTAAAGAAGAAATGAGCATTTTCGGTGTAATCGGTGCGGTGTTAGTGCTCGGGTCAACACTTGTAAGCGAATTGCCAAGCAAGAAGAAATAAAAAAATAAAGCCTCCCTTGTCAAAGGGAGGGGGACCGCCGTAGGCGGTGGAGGGATTCATAAAACAATTAAAAAGAATCCCCTCGCCACTTCGTGGCCCTCTCCCCTTTAACAAGGGGCGCTTTTTGTTTACATATATTCATTCTTTATTTCTTTCATAACCTTTGATGCAATCGGCACTGCACTGCTGATTGCAGAAGTTGTGTCTTCAACCACAACTATAATCGCAAAGGGCATTTCGTTAAGTTGCGAATAACCCACAAACAATGCGTTGGGGTTCGCGTCTTCGTTGTCGCTGATTTCTGCCGTACCTGTTTTGCCACACATTTTCATTTTTGGGAAATAACTGTCACCATATTGATTTGTAACATTTGAGCGAAGCATTTCGTCAAGCTTCTGTGCTACATCCGTTGTAAAATATTCACCCAGCACCGAGGTTTTAGCGGTAAAATCACTTTTGCCCTCGGGGGTTATGATTTCTTCCACAAGATAGGGGCTCACAGCCGTTCCGCCGTTGGCAATTGCAGAAATTACGGTGAGCATCTGGCAGGGGTTTATAAGCGTTGTGTATTGACCGATACCCGCCCAACCAATGTCAAGAGCCGCCGCGTCAGTAAGATTTATTTTACTTGTTGATGCCTTGATTTTTCCGCTGACCGTCAAACGCTCTGCTGAGTTAAATCCAAGGCGCTCTGCAGTTGCGGTGAGCTTTTCGGCTCCTAATTCGTCGGCAATCAATGCGAATGCCACATTGCAGGATTTATTGAGAGCCTTCTCAAAGCTGATTTTACCGTGAGTTCCGTTGCAGATTACATAGCCTTCGCCAATCTGCACCTTGCCTTTGCACTCAAAGGTACGCTCGTAAATATCGGGAATATTCTCAATGGCGCAGGCAGAGGTAATCACCTTAAAGGTTGAGCCCGGAGTGTAAAGTCCCGAGAAAAAGCGGTTCATATAAATTCCGTCATATTTTCCGCTTGTGTCGGTGTTAATGTCGTCGGGCTTATTGAGAATGTCATAGGTGGGATTTGAAACAATGCAAATCAATTCACCTGTTTTGTAATTCATAACCGCAACAGTGCCTTTTTTTGTGCCGAGAGCCTTGTACGCCGCCTCGCACACCTCGGCATTGAGGGTAAGAGTTATATCGTTACCCTTGCCGTAGCGTTTCAGATTATAAACGCCGTCTGTTAGGGTGTAGCCTGTCAATTCGTCTTTAAAAGAGGTCTGAATTCCGCTTGCAATGTAGCCCGCGGAGTCACCAACCGTATGAAGAACTGCCTGACGAATGTTTTTATTATCATTATAAACGCGCACTCCGTCTTCGGTAGTAACGAGAATTTCACCGTTGGTGTCTTTGATGTCGCCTGCGGTTGCAAGATTTCCCGAGTAATACAAATGCTGATTTGCGCGGTTCATTGCCCAAGTGTCAGCATTGGTAATTAAATTGAAATAGAGTAAAATTCCACCCGCAACGAACAAGACAATCAATGCATAAAGAGTGAGGGCTCTTTTTGAAATGGATTTCATTGACGAACACCTCCGAATCTGTAAGTGCTACGGTCAACTGCCTTGATAAATGCTAAAAGCAACCAGCAGGCAATAACACTTGAACCGCCTCGGCTTATAAATGGCAGAGTGACGCCTGTCATTGGCAGAATATCGTTAACGCCGAATACATTGAGCGCCGCCTGAAACAGCATAAGTGCCGCCGCGGCACAAGCTGCAATTGCATAAAATGATGAGCGGGCATATTTTGAATGGCGGATTGAATAAATAAGCAATGCAACATAAGAAAGCAGAATTGCCCCCGCCATAATCATACCGAATTCTTCACATACTACACCGAAAACCAAATCCTCGGTAGCGGCAAAAATATCACGGAGCTTGCCGTTGCCCAGCCCCACGCCGAAAAGTCCTCCGCTGGCAGAATAAATCATAGTTCTTGTCTGCTGATAGCCCGAGGTGTCGAAATATTCCCAGACATGACCGTAAGCGGCAAAGCGGTTTGCAACATAGGGTCTGAACATCAGCACTAAAAGTCCGCCCATAAGCACCACGGTGCAAACGAGGAAAAGTGTTCTGATATCGCCCGAGCGCATAAAGGAAATCACAATGAAAGTAAAGAAGAATATAAGCGCCGTGCCGAAATCGGACATCAAGAAAAGTGAGCCTACGCAGGCAAAGGCAAAAATGATATATTTTGTCAAGCTTTTGTTTGACTGAAGCTTTTCAAGTGTTGCCGCACCAACGAAAATGAAAATCGCTTTTACGATTTCAGAGGGTTGAATTGAAATTCCACCGATATAAAGCCAGTTTTTTGCACCGTTTGTAAATGAGGCAAAAGCGAGGGTGAACATCAAAATTGCCACACCGATTATAGCCGCGGGAATTCGCAAAGCCATAACTCTTTTTAAATCGCGCAAAAGCCATTGCAAGAAAATAAAGCCAGCAATACCGATAAGCGCCGCCGCGAGCTGCTTGATTGCCTTGTCGGGGTAAACGCTTGCGGTGATTGAAAGACCTATTGAGGTCAGCAAGAATGCAATCAGCTCAACCTCAAATCCTTTACGCTTCAGAACAAGCCGTGTGCCGATAAAATATGCGTATTCAACCAAAATGTAAATTCCAAAGGTGAGTATTATGCTGGTTCTGTATTCTTCAGCGGATTTTGAAATAAGCGTGAAAAGACATGTAAGCTGAAAAAGAGTAATCACAAAAAGCATTATTACTAAATTAACATTTTTAGTTTTCTTAAGCATAATATCACCAACTTCCATTAAAATCTTTTACCTTTTATGCCTTCCCCTTGAGGGGAAGGTGGCAATGCGGAGCATTGCCGGATGAGGTGGAAAAGTTGTTTTTACGGATACTTCGTATCCTACACCTCATCACCGCCTACGGCGGAGCTTCTCCTCAAGGAGAAGCCTTTTTAAGTCTCCTCATACAAAAATGCGAAATCACCCATTCTTATAACATCGCCGTCTGCAAGGGGAGTTATTGTATAAACGGGCTCGCCGTTAACTGTGGTTTTTGTAATACTGCCGAAATCTTCAATGCACCATTTGCTGCGCCGAAGTGTCAGCTCTGCCTGACGGCGTGAGATATATGGTGCAGAAATTTCAATATTACTGCCTGTTTCTCTGCCGATTGTGATATAATCACCGTCAAGGTCGAATTCAACACCGTCAACAATATTTACAAGTCTTGGGCGAAGTATTGGTTTTTCTTTTTTATGAGAAATATCCTTGTCTGCCTCATTGCCCATATAGAATTTCATAATCGCCGTGCCGAATGCAATTACATCACCGTCAGAAAGCTTGGCATTTTTTTCGATTTTTTCGCCGTTCAGATATACTCCCGTTTTGGATTCGGTGTCAAACACATAAAATCCGTCTTTGCGAAGTGCCACAACCGCGTGGGAACGGGAAACTGTGGAATTTGTGAACACCACATCGCAGGACTTGCTTCTGCCGACTGATGTTTCGTAGCAGGTGATGGGGTGCTGCTCATTATTTGCCATATTAACAAGCACCGCATACACCTTTTTTTCGGGGCGCAGACGGATAAGCGACCACACGCAGTTAGCAATAACCGCAATGGCAAGAATACAAAGAACATACCGCATAATATATTCAAGATTATCCATACACACGCCTCCTTTTAGTTAAACTATGTCTATAATAAGGATAACTTTTACATTTATTCTTGTCAATTCATTACGGGATAATGTAACAAAATTTTAATTTTTCTGTAATCAAATTTAATAATTTACTATTCAAAGAAAATATGATAATATTGAATCATAAAATTTAAGGGAGTTGTAATTATGAAAGAATTATTTTTATCAAACATTCCGGCAAGTATCGCGGTAATCGGTCTTGTTGGGTACTTTTTCGGTATGGCTATTGTGTTTATCATAAACCCAATTAAAAATGCCGAGGCATTTGCTGTTAAGCCTGTTGACAATGCGGGCAAAACTGAAATTCGTGTTTATTACGGCGGAATTTCATTCGCGCTCGGTGCATTTTTGCTCTATCTCACAATTGCACTTGGTACCCCTGTTTATTCCCTTGTGGGCGGACTTTTCTTCTCAACCACAGTTTTTGTTACAAGAACAATTTTCCTCTGTGTTGATAAGGGTTGGAAATGCCCCTACACAAAGCTTGCAATTCCTGCCGAGGGACTTTTTGTCGTAGCATTATGGACTTGCTTTGTTCTCTCAAAGGTACTGTACTAATTTATGAAAGATATAGAAAAAACAGTACAAGCCCGACTTTTTGAAATGCAGGATTTAAAATACCGTGATTTTCATTCAAAGCTGATGCCCACGGTGGATAAAGAGAAAATTATTGGTGTGCGTGTGCCCGAGCTTCGCAAATTCGCAAAGGAATTCGCAAAAACAGAAGAAGCGAAAGATTTTCTTAAAATCCTGCCTCATAAATATTACGAAGAGAATAACATTCACGCATTTTTAATTGAGCAAATCAAGGATTTTGATGAGTGTGTTTCGGCCTTAGATAATTTTCTTCTATATGTAGATAATTGGGCGACCTGTGATATGATGACGCCGAAGGTCTTCAAGAAAAATACCGATAAATTGTTGCCTAAAATCAATGAATGGTTAATTTCTGACTACGCATATGAAGTTCGTTTTGCAATCGGAATGTTAATGAAGCTTTATCTTGACGAAAATTTCGACGAAAAGTATTTAAAGCTTGTTGCGGGCGTGAAATCCGACGAATATTACATAAATATGATGATTGCATGGTATTTTGCTACCGCCCTTGCAAAGCAATGGGAGAAAGCTCTGCCATATATTGAGAATAAATCCCTTGATAAATGGACTCATAATAAGGCAATTGAAAAAGCAGTGGAAAGTTATAGGATAACAAAAGAGCAAAAGGAATATTTGAAAACGTTAAAGGTTAAATAAAAATAACCTTCCCCCGACGAGGTGAAGGTGGCGGCGAAGCCGACGGAAGGGGGCAAATATCCCCCCTCAGTCATTTTTGCAAGCAAAAACGGCTCCCCCTCAAGTGTGGAGCCGTTTTTATTTCTATTATAGCGTGTCGGATATTCCTAATATGTAATCTGTTGTTACATTAAAATAACGAGCATATTTTATTAAAATATCATATGGTGGTTCGTTTCTTCCGCTTTCCCAATTCGATACCGTTTTTTGTCCTACATCAAATATTTTTGCTATATCCGTCTGTGTCATATCGGCATCTTCTCGCAGACTACGTATTCTTTCATTATATTTCATATTATCACCGACTTATATTATAAATAGTTCTTTTTGGGCTGTTGACTTTTAGCTCTTAAAGGGCTAAAATAGCATTAAGTCCGTAATGGGCTAACATAAAAGGAACTACAGTTCCTTTGCAAATAATTTGAGGTGATAAAATGAAATCTTACAAAGACGATAAAAGTTGGAAAATATTTATAAAAAATTTAGTTTGGTTAAGAGAGCATTATGAATTTTCAAAAGAAAAAATGGCAAAAATATCGGGAATTAGTGTTGAAATGCTAAACAGAATCGAAAACGGTGAAATGCCCAATGAAGTTACGGTAGAAACAATTATTAGATTAGGGAATTTTTTCTGCGTAGAACCAATGGAATTATTTGGTGAAAACTTTGGTAAGGATAAGTGGAAGATATAATTGAGATAAAAAGAGGCGAGGTATTGACCTCGCCC
>CAZTLU010000080.1:5021-6838 GCA_964614605.1 uncultured Eubacteriales bacterium | reverse complement strand
CGACAAATTCAAATTTATCAACAATAATTCTTTATTTTATTGACTTCACTGCATTAAAGTTATATAATATTTCAGTATATAATTTTACCATCAGGAGTGGAATTTATGGGTATCACAAAATCAGTTTTTGGTATGACAAAAGACGGCAAACAGGTTGACGCTTTTCTTATTGAAAACAACAATAACATGAAGATTAACCTTATTACTTACGGTGCTACTTTACAGAGCATTTTAGTTAAGGATAAGGATGAAAATGAAATCGATTTATTACTCGGCTTTGATGATATGGAGGGCTTTGAGAACCGTCACGATTATCAGGGTATGATTGTTGGTCCTGTTGCTAACAGAATTTCTGCAGGCGGACTTAACCTTGACGGTGTGCGTATTCCCGTTACAACTACTCACGGCGATGTGACACTTCACAGCAACGGCGAATTCTCAACTGCTGTTTGGAATGCAATTATCGTGGACTCTGACGCGGTTGAATTCTCATATTTCAGCGCTGACGGTACAGAGGGCTTCCCCGGTAACAAGAAAGTAACAGTTAAATACACACTTACTGACAAGAATGAAATTATTATTGATTACAACGCGGTTTCTGACAAGAAAACTGCATTCAATCTTACAAATCACGCATATTTCAACCTTAAGGGCTATCAGAACGGCGATATTCTTGACCACGAGCTCTACATAAATGCAGACGCATTCACACCTATGAATGAAGAGCTTATCCCATCAGGTGAGCTTCGTGATGTTACGGGCACTCCCTTTGATTTCAGAGAGCCCAAGACAATCGGCAGAGATATTGGTGCAGATGACGAGCAGTTAAAGGCCGGCAACGGCTATGACCACAACTTCTGCATTAACGATTACAATAAGGAATTAAGACTTGCGGCTACTGTTAAGGCTCCCAACGGTGTAAAGCTTGATTGCTTTACAGATTTACCCGGTATGCAGTTGTATGTAGGCAATTTCCTTGAGGGTAAAATCGGCAAGAATAACACTCCTATGGAATTCCGCACAGGCTTCTGCCTTGAAACACAGTATTACCCCAACGCTACAAATACACCATCATTTATTAACTGTGTGTTTGATAAGGATGAGGTAGTGAAGACGACTACTGTGTATAAAATCACTGTTTGATGTGGATTGGCTTCTCCTTGAGGAGAAGCTGTCGCGAAGCGACTGATGAGGTGTAGGATACGAAGTATCCGTCAAAACGACTTCCACCTCATCCACCGCAAGCGGTCCCCCTTCCCCTCAAGGGGAAGGCAATATTCGGAAAGGAAATTAAAAATGGATAAAAATCAAATTCAGAGAATATATTTGTCGGCACTTGTTTACAACCGTACAGGTGTGCTTTTACGCGTAGCGGGTCTTTTTGCCCGCCGTGGCTACAATGTGGTTTCTCTTACGGTTTCTGAAACCGAGAGCCCCGAATTTTCGCGTATGACAATCGTGTCAGACGTTGAGGCTTACAAGGTTACAATGGTTGAGCAACAGCTCTCAAAGCTTGAAGATGTGCTTAAGGTTGTGCGTCTTGACGAAAGCCGTCTTATTTCATCAGAGCTTTTGCTTATTAAGGTTCACGCGCTCAACAAAGACAGAACACGAGTTCTTAAAACAATCAACGGCTTTGGTGCAAAGGTTAAGGACATCGGCCACACCACAATTACCGCCGAGCTTACAGGTCTTACAAATCTTATTGACAAGTTCATTGATAAAATGAATAAGCACGGTATTATCGAGCTTTCCCGTTCAGGTCTTACTGCTTTGGAAAGCGGCGATAAGAGTATTAAAGGAGTTGAAGAATAATG
>CAZTLU010000080.1:1488-4921 GCA_964614605.1 uncultured Eubacteriales bacterium | reverse complement strand
TTAGAAAGCGTAGAAGCAGGACAGCTTATAAATGTGCGTCTTGATTTGGTAATGGGCAACGATGTTACAAGTCCCGTTGCAATCAACGAAATGAAAGCAAAGGGCTTCACAGAGGTTTTTGACCGCGAAAAAATTGCACTTGTTATGGACCATTTCACACCTAACAAGGACATTAAATCTGCAGAACACTGCAAACAGGTTCGCCAGTTTGCAAGAGAATATAAAATCAAGAATTTCTTTGATGTGGGTCAGATGGGTATTGAACACGCCCTCCTTCCCGAAAAAGGAATTGTAATCAGCGGTGACACAGTAATCGGCGCTGACTCTCATACTTGCACATACGGCGCACTGGGTGCATTCTCAACGGGTGTCGGCTCAACTGATATGGCGGCAGGTATGATTTCGGGTATGGCATGGTTTAAAGTGCCCTCTGCAATCAAGGTTAATGTTACAGGCAAGTTAAATAAATGGGTAAGCGGTAAGGATTTAATTCTTCACCTCATCGGTAAAATCGGTGTTGACGGTGCTTTATACCGTTCACTTGAATTCTGCGGTGACGGAATTCAGAATCTTTCAATGGACGACCGCTTCTGCATTGCAAATATGGCTATTGAATGTGGTGCAAAGAACGGAATTTTCCCTGTTGACGAGAAAACTCTTGAATATATGAAGGGCAGAACTGACCGTGAGCCCGTAATTTTTGAAGCTGACGAGGATGCAGTTTATGACGAGGTTATCAATATTGATTTAAGCACACTCAAATCAACAGTTGCATTCCCCCACCTGCCCGAAAATGCTCATATTGTGGGCGAATTCGACAAAATCTATGTTGACCAGGCAGTAATCGGCTCTTGCACAAACGGCAGAATTGAAGATATGCGTGCAGCGGCAGAGGTGCTTAAGGGCAAAAAGGTTAATGAGAATGTTCGTTGCATTGTTATCCCCGCAACACAGAATGTTTATCTTCAGTGCGTTCGCGAGGGGCTTGCTGAAATCTTTGTTGAGGCAGGCGCAGTATTCTCAACTCCCACCTGCGGACCTTGCTTGGGCGGTCATATGGGTATTCTTGCCGCTGAAGAAAAGGCAATTTCAACAACAAACCGCAATTTCGTAGGCAGAATGGGACATCCAACAAGCGAGGTTTACCTTGCAAGCCCCTATGTTGCGGCGGCAAGTGCAGTTTTGGGCTATATCGGCACACCCGATATGTTAGATTGATTGGAGGCAGAATACAATGAAAATTCAAGGTTTAGTACATAAATACGGCGACCATGTTGATACTGATGTTATTATCCCCGCAAGATATCTCAATACTGCCGACCACAAGGAATTGGCAAGTCACTGCATGGAGGATATTGACAAGGAATTCATAAACAAGGTCAAAGATGGAGATATTATGGTTGCAGGCGTTAACTTTGGCTGTGGCTCATCCCGCGAGCACGCACCAATTGCAATTAAGGCCGCCGGTGTTTCTTGTGTAATTGCAAAGACTTTCGCAAGAATTTTTTACAGAAACTCTCTTAATATCGGTCTGCCAATCTTGGAATGTCCCGAGGCTTGCGATGCAATTGACGCAGGCGACGAGGTTTCTGTTGACTTCGACAGCGGTGTAATTACAAACATCACTAAGGGTACAAGCTACAAGGCACAGCCCTTCCCCGAATTCATTCAGAATATTATTTCAAAGGGCGGACTTCTGGCATCACTTAAGTGATGCGAGTAATAAAAATCTGCTTTAGCAGTTTTTACTTCATATTTGTCAACGACAAATACTTCATAATTAAAAATTACTTCATATTGCGAAGCAATACTTCATTAATAAAAATGAAGTAAATTCCTTTCGGAATTTATGAAGTATCTCTTTGAGATATGAAGTAGCTATCGCTATGAAGTACGCCGTTGGCGTATGAATTGATGTAACACATTTTCTTCTTTCCCATAGAATGTAGTGTAACTCCAAAATGGGAAGGAGGAAGACGAGAATGTGTAACTTCTTCGGTGGTAACAACTCTTGGTTAGTTATTATTATCATCTTGATACTTCTTTTTGATAATAACAGCTGTGGCTGTAACAACAACGGTTGCTCACGCAACAATGACTGTGGCTGCGATTGTGGCTGCTGCTAATGTAAAGGAAGCTTTACAATGAAATAAATCCTTACGGATTTATGAAGTATCCTGCGGATATGAAGTAGCGGTGCTATGAAGTATGCTTACGGCATATGAAAGGATTTACTTTACTTCATATTTACGATAGTAAATATTTCACAATCGCAAGATTACTTCATATTGCGTAGCAATACTTCATTAAGGAAGTAAAAATATAAGCGGGCAGGGGTAACTCTGTCCGCATTTTTTATATAATAAAATTTGTTTTATAAATTTTACTTCATATTTTGTAAAACAAAATACTTCATAATCCGTGAAGATTACTTCATATTGCGTAAGCAATACTTCATTAATAAAAATGAAGTAAATTCCTTTCGGAATTTATGAAGTATCTCTTTGAGATATGAAGTAGCTATCGCTATGAAGTACGCCGTTGGCGTATGATGTTAAGGAAAAACAACTATGAACTTTTACGAAATTGACAATTCGCCTGAAAGGGCACTACTTTTATCCGTTGACACGGGTGATTTCGACGCGGAAAGCAGTATTGAAGAACTCACACTCCTTGCAGAAAGTGCAGGGGCAGAGGTTGTTGGCTCAATAATTCAGCGAAAATCCACCCCCGACGGTGCAACATATGTCGGCACGGGCAGACTTCACGAAGCCGAGCTTTTCTGTGCTAATCAGGAAATCGACATTATCATCTGCGACGGCGAGCTGACCCCCTCGCAAATCCGCAATATTGAAAATGCAACAAAGGTGCGCGTTATTGACCGCACACAGTTAATTCTTGATATTTTCGCTCTGCGTGCCAAAACCCGTGAGGGTAAGCTTCAAGTGGAGCTTGCCCAGCTCAAATATGCCCTCCCCCGACTTACAGGAAAGGGTAAGGAGCTCTCGCGTCTTGGCGGCGGTATCGGCACACGCGGTCCGGGTGAAACAAAGCTTGAAAGTGACCGCCGTCATATTATGAGGCGAATGCACGCACTACAGGAACAATTGGAAGAGGTTGAAAAACGCCGTGGGCTTTTACGCAAACGCCGTGAGAAAAACGGTGTGATTACCGTGGCTCTTGTAGGCTACACAAATGCGGGCAAATCCACGCTTATGAACGCATTAACTGACGCGGGAGTGCTTGCCGAGGACAAGCTTTTTGCCACTCTTGACCCCACATCACGAAAGCTCACACTCCCCAACGGGCAAGATGTTATGCTCATTGACACGGTTGGATTTGTGAGCCGACTTCCCCACGATTTAGTCAAAGCATTCCGCTCAACCCTTGAAGAAGCCACCGAAGCTGATATTGTGCTTAATGTATGCGATGC
>CAZTLU010000080.1:0-1388 GCA_964614605.1 uncultured Eubacteriales bacterium | reverse complement strand
AAAATTCTTTCAGAGGAATTCACCGCGGAGGGAACACTTATTAAAGTGATTTTACCCTCAAGCGAAGCGGATAAATATAAGGAATATATTAAATAAACATACAAAAAAGAACGAAGAGCGTTGTGCCCTTCGTTCTTTAGTTTTTAAGAAACCCTTGTATAAGTGACAGGATAAAGTGACTCATATCCATCTAATGAAGTACCCGTTATAGTCAATTTATTACCTGAAAGTGTATAATACTCCTCAAACGAAATACCGCTTATTTTGTATGTAATCGTATTTGAAGATGCAGTAAATGTTCCCGATACACTTGTTTCCACATAATCGGCAATTTCCTCTATTTCTAAATCAGTTCTGTAATATATATCTTCAATCATTTCAGGCGAAGCTTCTTCACCTTCTGCAAGATATTTTTCATAATCATAAAGATTTGCTGCTCTGTACTCTTCTCTGAATGTTTCAATATTTGCTATTCTACTATATGTTTGGAAATTATAAAACTGGTCGAAAACATAATATGTTTCAATAATAATATTACTTTTTGTTATTTCCGGATTATAAATTTCTTCTTCATACCAATCAGCAGGAGATATTGTTTCTTTTGAAACCCATTTTCCTACAAGTTTGAGATATGTTAAACCAGAGTCTTTAGATTTTGTAGTAGTCTCTTTTTTAGTTGTTGTTTCTTTCTTAGTAGTATTCTCCTTTTTCTTTGTGGTCGTAGGTTTTGTTGTAGTTGTTGTACTGCTTCCTTCTTCGCTTGAAGATTCTTCTTCAGAGGACGCCTCTTCAGTTGTGCCCTCTTCCTCTGTGGTGGATTCCGTTGTGCTTTCGGTTGTGCTTGTTGAGTTATCTTTTTCGTAATTATTATCGTCTTTCTGACATGAAGCGAATGCAAAAATCAGCGACAACGCCAACACGCAAGCCATAATCCTTTGTAAAGTTTTCATAAAAATCCCCCTCATTTTATAAAAGTTTTATCACCTTTGTCATAATTGTACGGGATTTATCGAATTTTGTCAATATATTTCATTGAAAGATTATGACATATATAGTAAAATAATCTCATAACCTATAAATTCTCGCAATGCGAGAGTATTTTACGGTATTCGGGGTGTGTTTTTTAGTGACGGTTTTGTAGAATTAAGGTGAACAAAGCCATACAACACTAAAAAACACAAAGGAGGTATTTTTATGGCAAGAAAATCAATAGGTCAATTCATTTCTGCACTTCGCAAGGCAAACGGTATGACCCAAAAACAGTTAGCCGAAAAGCTGAATGTGTCTGACAAGGCAGTAAGCCGTTGGGAGCGTGACGAATCCGCACCCGATTTATCCTTAATCCCCGTTATTGCGGAGATTTTCGGAGTAACCTCTGACGAAATTCT
>CAZTLU010000079.1:0-6872 GCA_964614605.1 uncultured Eubacteriales bacterium | reverse complement strand
TCAATATATCTTCTCTTGAGAAAACATATTTCTTATTACAGAAATGGCACACAACCTCGGTGTTTTCATCCTCTGCCATTTCGCGAAGTCCGTCTGCGCCCGCGCCAATCAGTGCCGCGGTAACTCGTTCTTCACTGCAATCGCATTTATATTCAACGCTTTCAGTATCAAGTAACTGCATTGAGAATTCGGGAAGAACAGTTTCGCAAATCTGCTCGGGAGTGAATCCCTCTGCAAGCATTGTTGTAACGGGCTTAATGCCTTGAAGTCCTTTTTCAACAAGTGAAATTGTGTTTTCATCGGCAGTAGGGAGCAACTGAATTAAAAATCCGCCTGCAAGCAAAACCTCTTCTGTTTCAGGGTTAACAAGTACACCGAGAGCACAAACTGTAGGTGTTTGCTCACTTGTAGCGTAATATGCGGTGATATCCTCTGCGATTTCGCCCGAGATAATGGGAGTCTGTGCGCAATAAGGCTCTTTCATTCCCAAATCCTTGATTACGGTTAAAAATCCGTTTTTACCAACTGCGCCCGAAACATCAAGCTTACCCTTATTATTGAGGGGCAACTGAACTGTTCTGTCACCGATATATCCCTTAACCTGACCCTTTGAGTTGGCAACCGCAACCACGGGGGAGGCGGGGCCGCCACCGTTTATTTTAAGAGTGAGAGTATCCTTATCACCCTTTAAAAGAACTCCCATCATTGAGGCGGCAGTAACAAGTCTGCCCAAAGCCGCCGAGCATACCTTTGAGGTCTTGTGGATATTCTGCATTTCCTTAACCATTTCGGTTGAGTTGAGAGCAAGGCAATAAAGTGTGCCGTCCTCTGAAATCATTCTTACAAGCTTGTTCATTTTATTTCATCCTTAAATATAAGTTCTGTCTTTTTTGCGGTGATTGTTATTCTCTGTGTGTCTTCGGTAACATCATTGTCGGTGTAATCGTCGCAACAAGAGATAACTTCAAACCCGCATTCATTTAATATTTTCAATATGTCCTCTGTGTTGTAGGCATATTCCGAAAAGCTTTCGCTGTAGCGTTCATAGCCCTCGTCATCTTCATTTTTGATAAAGAAATCAAGGTCAATGTCAGTTTTCATATTTTGACGGTCAAAGGTGTTCTGCCACACGCAGTAAACCTCGTCCATATCATAAACAAAGGTGTTATCGCCGAGAATTTTCTCGTGCTTATAAACTGTGTTAATGTCGAAAACGAAAATTCCGCCCATATTCATAAACAAAGAAATCTTTTTAAAGGTTTCTTTTATTTTTTTGAGCTCGGGAATATGATTTACCGTGTCAAGCACGCATACCGCACAGTCAATTGTGCCGTAGAGGTCAAGCTCTTCACCGCTCTGACAAAGAAATATAGCCGAAGAATTCTCGTCATACTTCTTTTCGTTAGCCACTGCCAGCATATCTTCACTTGGGTCAACACCGATTACATCATAACCCTTTTTCTCAAGCAGAAATGAGAGCGTACCCGTTCCGCACCCCAGGTCAAGCAAAAGCCCCCCGTTAATTCCGTTTCGGGTTAACAGAGAGCAGATTTCATCGGCAATTCTTTCATATTCCACATTTTCTGTAAGAATATCATAAACAGAAGAAAAAATACCGTAACTCATTTTTTTACTCTTTCAAAAATCTTCTCATAGCCGTCTGCACCGTACTGAAGTGAGCGGTTAACACGGCTTATTGTGGCGGTTGAAGCACCTGTTTCTTTAACGATTTCATTATAAACCTTTTTCTCTGAAAGCATTTTTGCAACCACAACTCTCTGTGCCATTGAGTGAAATTCGTTCACTGTGCAAAGGTCCTGAAAGAATGCATAACATTCGTCCTTGTCTTTAAGCTGTAAAACACATTCCATAAGAAAATCTGTATTGTCGTTTTTGAATTCAATTGTTCCCATTTTTTGTCAATCCTCCAAAGAGATATCATAATCACATTTTAACACATTAAAACTTGAAAGTAAACAAGTTTTTAGAAAAATAAGTGTAAAATTATGCCGGGAATTACCGAGCACAGATAAAGAATGCCCAAAACTTTAAGATTTTCTTTGATTTTTGACTTATCACGGAATAAAATCAGCATTCCTGCACCTGCATTTGTACAAAGTCCCGCAACAAGCGAGCCAAAGCTTAAGGTGCCCTCAATGTAAAGCTGAGTGAGAAGTACCGATGATGCACAGTTCGGGATAAATCCGATTACCGCCGCAAGCAAGGGCTGGAATACAGATTCTGAAAGCAAAAGATGAGAAAGCGCCTCTGTACCGATAAGGCTTACCGCCAAATCAATAATAATTGTGAACAAGAGCAAAAAGCCGAAAACCTTGGCTGTGTGAATAAGTGCGGGACGCAAAACGCCACCGTGCTTATGGCAACCGCAATTGTCGTGTTCACACAAATCATGTGAATGATGGTGATGTGATTTGTTCTTTTTCTTTTCGATAAAAAAGATTATGTAGCCGAAAAACAGAGCAATCACAATTTTTGTAACCAGTAATTTGAATATTTCGTAGGCACCGTTATGTGCAGTTGCAAGCAGAATTATCGCCTCGTCAGAGGTTGAGAGAAATACGGCAATCAGCGAGCCCAAGGTGATTATTCCGCTTGTGTAAAGGTTTGCACTCATTACCGAAAATCCGCATTGAGGAATACAACCTAAAATTGTAGCTATTGCAGGACCTGCCGCGCCTGCACGGGTAAAAAGATGTTTGATTTTATCCTGTGCTCTGTGTTCAAGAAATTCAATTATCAAAAACGCGAGAAATAAAAAGGGGAGCATTTTAAAGGAATCCCATACCGCGTCAAGAAGTGTATCAAATATACCGCTCACCGAGTAAACAGGTACTTCTGTTGTGCTGTGAACATGAAAAAAAGTTGTCATTTATCTGTTCTCCTTTAATCAGTGGTTACACTCGTTACATATGCCGTAAAGCACGGTTTTTGAACCGTCTATTTTAAACTTGTGGTCATCAAAAATATGGGCAGACAGCTTATCTAAAAATTCGCATTCCGTGTGAATAAGTTTTCCGCATTTGGAACACTTTAGATGATAATGATTATGACAATGCTCATCGTCTGCAAACTGAAAACAACAAGCGTTATTATCGCCTGCCGCGAATTTGCGCACCTTGCCTTCATCAACAAGCTTGTCAAGCTGACGGTAAACAGTAGTTCTGCCGATTTTTCCGCCCTCGTTAAGCAAGGCAAAATAAACCTCTTCAGCCGAAAAGTGCTTTTCGGCATTAGCCTTTAAATATTCACAGACGAGTCTGCTCTGCTTTGTCTTATATCCCATAATCTCACCACATTCTGAATTTGAAATCCAGTTTCAAATTATAAACGGATTTTATACATAAGTCAAGAGTTAAAAATAGGCTCAACCCTTGAGGGTGAGGCTATATCTTATCCTTGACACAACGCTTCAATTAAAAATCGGGTGGCGAATTGAACACCTTTAACAAATGCATTCTTTTCCGATATTCTGCTGACCTGCAGAAATGCATCGTCATAGTCTTGGAGTAAGGCTTTTTGTTCTTCGTTAAGCTTGTCACGAAGGTGATTGTCACTTTCTGTCAGATTTTGAATAATTTCTTTTTCTTTGTCCGTTCTTTCTGCAATTTCTTCAATCATATGGTTATACCACAAATTTTCTAATTCTTTTTTCATTACTGTTAACCTCCTATTAGCACCTTAAAAGGTGCATAAATAATTATAGCACTCTAAAAGGTGCGTGTCAAGTCATCTTATAAGGTGTATGATATAATAAAAAACGGAGGTTGTTAAAATGACTTATTACCAAAGATTAAAAGATTTAAGGGAAGACCACGACCTCAAACAAGGCGATATAGCAGAGCTTTTGCAGACAACAAGACAACAGGTGAGCAAATGGGAAACAGGCACTCAGATGATGGGTGTTGACAAATATGTTAAATTGGCTCAATTCTACAAGGTGTCTGTTGATTATTTGCTTGGTCTTACCGACACGCCGTAAAAAAATTAAAACAGGGGGATTGATTATGAAAAAATCATTTTCAAAAGCATTAAAATCTGCTTTTGCAATTGCAATGGCACTTTTAATGGTGCTCACAGGCTGTGCTCCAAGTGACACACCTGACGAGCCGGTAGCAAACGAAATCGTTGTTAACAACACAGGTGCAAACACGGTTGGCGCTTATGATGCCGAAACAGCCAACTACACCTTGGCGGTTGATGCAGGCGATGAAATCCACGATATCAGCGAATTACTTTTCGGTATTTTCTTTGAAGATATCAACTTTGCCGCTGACGGCGGTCTTTATGCTGAAATGGTTTCAAACCGCTCATTTGAGTTCACTGCACTTGCAGACGGTGATAACCTTTACCGTTGGAATGCCGTAAACGGCGCAGACATTAAGGTTACACAGATTGCAAAGGATTACCTTAACGAAAACAACAAGAGCTATCTTGTAATGAACAACACAACCGATAACAAGGCAGGTATCGAAAATACGGGCTTCCTTGACGGTATGGCTATTGAGAAAGACGCAGTTTATAACCTTTCTTTCTATGCAAAGGCTCCCGAAAATTATGAGGGAAGTGTTCAGGCGAACCTTGCAGTAAACGGCGAAACAGCAGGAATTGCAACCATTACAGGTATTACTGATGAGTGGCAGAAATTTGAGGTTTCTCTCACTTCTTCTGTTACTGCAAATGCAAATGTATCACTTCAAATCCTTATTGATAAGGGTGAGGTTCATTTTGATATGATTTCACTCTTCCCCGACGATACATATAAGGGCAGAGAAAACGGTATGAGAAACGATTTGGGTACTCTTCTTGAAGAACTTCAGCCCAAATTCTTGCGTTTCCCCGGCGGTTGCGTAATCGAGGGCTATGACGAAATGACCGCTTATGATTGGAAAGACTCAATCGGCGTTGGCGAAGACGGTCTTCCGCTCGAATTCAACGGTACATACGGCGATGTTGCTGCAAGAAGTCAGGGAATCAGCATCTGGACAGATTTATCAACCACAGAAGACCCATATCCCAGCTTCTTCTCATACGGACTTGGCTTCTATGAGTACTTCCAGCTTGCCGAGGATATCGGCGCAATCGGTGTTCCCGTTCTTAACTGCGGACTTTACTGCCAGATGCGCGGAATGGGCCCCGTTGAAATTTATGAGGCAGACGGCACAACCTATACAGAATTGTTCGCACAGTATATTCAGGATATGCTCGATTTGGTTGAGTTCTGCCGTGGCGATGAGACTACAACATGGGGTAAGGTTCGTGTAGCTATGGGTCACGAAGAACCCTTTGAGCTTAAATACATCTGTGTCGGTAATGAAAACGAAAATGAGGATTATTTTGAGCGTTACTCTGAATTCCTTAAGGCCTTCAATAAGGCAAAAGCAGAAAATCCCGAGCTTTATGAGGGACTTGAGCTTATCTATTCATCAGGTGCAGCAGATGCAATCAACGGTTGGAATCATATACCTGCTTATCAGTATGCAAAAGACCAGCTTGATGCAATGAATTCTACAGACGCAAAGGATTTTGCAGGCGCAGTTGACCAGCATTATTATAACGAGCCCGAATGGTTCCTTCAGCATACTGACTATTATGACGAAGAAAACTATAAGAGGACCGTTGAAGAAATGACCGACACAATCTACGGCGGTGCAATTAAAATCTTCCTCGGTGAATACGCAGCCAAGAGTAATACTCTTAAAGCGGCACTTGCAGAGGCGGCATATATGACAGGTCTTGAGCGTAACGGCGACATTGTTGAAATGGCGGCTTATGCACCGCTGTTCAGTAGTACGGTTGCTCGTCATTGGGCACCTAACCTTATCTGGTTTGATAACGACACCGCAATGGGCTCAATTGACTATTATGTACAGAAGCTCTTCTCTGTAAACCAGGGCTCCGCAGTGCTCAACCACACTCTTGACGGCGCAAAGGTAGAGCAAGAAGACCTTAAGGGTATGGTCGGCGTAGGTACTTGGTACACATCAGCGGCATTCGATAATATCAAGGTAACTGATAACGAAACAGGTGAGGTGCTTGCCGAGGATAACTGCTCAACCTTCTTCTCAAAGGCAAAGTGGGATTTCGCAACAGACGGTAAGTGGAAGATTAAGAATGGTGCGCTGACAAACACAACAACCGGTATGGACTACAGCGAAACAGGCAGTGTTGCATACTTCGGTGAGGCTGATTGGACAAATTATACATATACTGTTGAGGCTACAAAGCTTGACGGTGGCGAAGGCTTCTTAATTCCATTCGCAGTTCAGGGTACTGATAATAACATTTTCTGGAATATTGGCGGTTGGGAAAATACAGTATCTTGCCTTCAGAAGATTGAAGATAATGCAAAGACAGGCCAGATTAACGGCACAGTTAAGGATTTCGTAGTTGAAACAGGCAAGACATATGAGCTTAAGGTTGAGGTTAACGGCAGTGCAGTTAAGTGCTATATCGACGGCGAGCTTTATGTTGATTATGATTTCGGCTCAGAAGCAGAGGCAAATTGCTACACAGTAGTAAGTAGTGATGATAACGGCGACATTATCATTAAGCTTGTTAATGTTACAGAGAATGCAAGCACAGTTGCAGTTAAGCTTGACAATGCAAATGTTCAGTCACAGGCAATCATCAATCAGGTTGCAGGCGATTCACTTGCAAATGACAATGTTCTCGGCGCAGACGAGTCAACACATCTCACGATGGAAGAATTCACGCTCGACGGTTTCTCAAGTGAATTCAACTACACAATGCCCGCATATTCAGTAACATCAATCAGGCTTAAAGCGGCAGAATAATATTCAACGGAACACCAATTTCGGTGTTCCGTTTTTGTTTGACAAATTGGGGTTTGT
>CAZTLU010000078.1:0-6943 GCA_964614605.1 uncultured Eubacteriales bacterium | reverse complement strand
CCGGTCTGGTCATCCCAAGTGGAGTCAAGTGTGTACCACTCGCCGTCTTCCATTTGCACCATATTCCATTTGTGTGCCCCGCCGTTACCCGTACCGATAACCGTAAGGCAGGGAATTCCCTCGCGGTCGCAAAGAAGCTTAAATGATTCGGCATAGCCCTCACAAACACATACACCTGTTACCAATGCACCGTAAGAGTCGAAAATATTGGGCTCGGCAATTGTGTCGTCATAAACAATGTTATTTGCCAGATAATCGTGAATTGACTTCACCTTTTCGTGACGGCTGATACCATTTACCTGAATTTGATTAGCGACTTCAATAACTGCCGTCTGCTTTGCCGCAACATCATTAAAATCCGAATAATGAGTTGAGTCAATGTTGATTGTGATTGTTAAAGAAGTAATAGTATATGTATAAGTACCGGATACGCGTTTTGATGTTCCGCCGTAAGAAATACTGAAACCGCTTACCCAGAAAAACAGCGGATTATCTTCGTTAAGGGCAGTAATCGCCATAATAACATCCTGCTGTGCATTAGCTACCGCATTGTTCTTCGCAGTTGAAGAAATTGAACCGGTTCCGCTAATTGAAATTCCATTCATAGTAACGGGAATGGACTGAACGGGACCTGCCGCCCAAATCTGTTCATAAAGCTCTTTTTGATTGGCAGTCAATTGATTATAAAAATATTTCGTTGTATCAATATCCGTACCACTGCTGTAAAATTTATTTATACTTGTATTTACTTCAATTGGCAATTCCGTATCGGGTGAAAACTGAATTACGGATATTTCTTCTGTATGGTAAATTTCGCCGTTTTCAGCAGAGACCACAATGGGCATTACGGACATAAAAACACAAAGTGCCGTTACAAACGACATAAATTTTAAAATTCTGTTCGTCATAACGGCACCTTCTTTTTTATTTTGTTCTTATTAAATTATTTCTTTTTATCAAGGAAGCTTGAGAGCTCTTCCATAAATGCGTTAACATCTTTGAACTGCTTATAAACAGAGGCAAAGCGAACATAAGCAACCTCGTCAATTGCCTTAAGCTTTTCCATTACGAGCTCGCCAACGCGGACACTTGTTACCTCGCGGTCAAGTGAATTCTGAAGAGTTGTTTCGATTTCGCTTACTGCGTTTTCAATAGTTTCCATTGAAACGGGACGCTTTTCGCAAGCACGAAGCATACCATTCATAAGCTTTTGACGGTCAAATGCCTCGCGGGATTTATCCTTTTTCACCACAAGAATCGGAACACTTTCGATAATCTCGTAAGTTGTAAATCTTTTTGTACACTTGATACACTCACGGCGACGGCGAATTCTCTCACCCTCGTCTGTAGGACGCGAGTCGATTACCTTGCTTTCTTCAAATCCGCAAAAAGGACATTTCATAGTAACACTTCCTATATTTTACAATCTATATATAGTATTGTAACACAAATACAAGCACAATGTAAAGGGTTTAGAGTAATTTTTTAAGTCCTGCAAGCGCATTTGTAAGCTCTGCGTCACTATTATAGCCATAATCGTAAAGCTCAAGGATGTAATCGCCCTTATAATCATAGCTTTTCATTAAATCAAAGAATTTTTTGAAGTCGAAAACGCCGTCACGCAAAGGCACCATACAATCCATTTGAGCGTTATGGTCACTTATATGAATATGGCGGATATATTTATGCAATTTTTCGACAAATTCAAATGGGTCAATGCCCGTTCTTATAGATTGTTTTATATCGAAAACCATATTGAAATCTTCGCCGATATATTCACCCATAGAAGCAAGAAAATCGGGACTTTCACTGCGGTAATGAACAACATTTTCCTGACAGATTTTAAGCCCCTCGGCCTTGCCCATAAGGGTTAATTCACCAAAACGCTCAAAATATTCCTCATCGGGAATACTGCCCGGCTTTTTTATGCCATGCATAACAAGAATTTCAGCACCTAAAGTGTGCAGAACATCAAAATGGCGCTTGAACGAGGTCTCTTTTGCTTCATAATAACGACGGTCATACGAGCTGAAAAGATGATATGACTCAGTGAATGAACCCATTGTATGAACTGACGCCACCCGCATACCGTAAGATTTACAGATTTCTGCCATATTACGCACAAATTCGGGTTCGAATTCCGAATGGGCATTCATAAAAATTTCAATTGTTTTTGCGCCCGTTTCGCCCGCTCTGATAATGGATTTTTCCGTTTCAAGAGGGTAAAAACAGGCAGAGGATAAACCTATATCCATTGTATTTGCTTCTTTCTTATCTTTTAGTAACTTTAAGGTGAACAGAGGCAAACCTAATACGGTTTTTGACGACATATTTCCGCCTGTACTTCACCAAAAATTTTGTAATACGGCAGTATTGCTTCAATTTTTGGCTTTGTCCAGCCAAAAATCTGCTCGTCAAAAACTGCCTTGCATCGTAAATGCTTGAAATTTAGATGAATTTTTGCTTTTAAGACCGTAGGCTTGCTTGACGCAAGTCAAGGGTGAAAAAGTGAAAATTCGCTAAAGTTCCGCATTTACGGCGTGTTAGGTTCGCGTCTGCTCACCTTCAGGTGTACAGTTTGAGTCTGGAAGCCGCCACCCGTGAGAAGTCCGCGGTTAATTCCGCAATCAGCAAAATCACGGCCACGGCTGATGATGATATAATTTTCATCTGCAAGACGGTTGTTTGTGGGGTCAACCCCGTGCCAACTGCCGTTGTGATAAACCTCTACCCAGGCGTGAGTTTCACCCTCGCCCACCATCATACCGACAACATAGCGTGCGGGAATTCCTGCTTTGCGCAAGAGGGCTAACAAAATGTGAGAATAATCCTGACACACGCCCGCGCCGTTTAAAAGTGCTTCTTCTGCGGTGGTTATAACACTTGTTGAGCCTGCTCGGTAAACAATATTGGCTCTTATTGCCCTTGTGAACTTCAATGCCGTATCAACCGCATCGTCAGAAATACCAATCTGAATACGGTCAAACATTCTGTTTAGTTCTGAACCGCATTTTGTGTAGCTTGTGGGGTATTTATAAACAGGATTAAGGTCTGCTTCGGGGGTAATGTGAGCGCCCGTTGTTACTGTGCCCGAAACATCAACGGTAAATTCATTGTGCATTGTAACAATTCGGTCAGTTACAAGAATATTGCCGAAGCCGTCGTGAGAATAAGTCAATTCATTTTCGGGGAAAACTGTTACCTTTATATCCTCAATATGCTGATTTTCGCACTCTAACGGAATACAACGAAGAGTGTAGCAATGCTTGATTACAGGCAGAGAAAATTTAATTGACATATTATAAGAAAAATCCAAAACTGCCATTTTACATCACTCCCGTCACAAAAAGCTGAGCCAATTCATTCTGAATTGAGAATTTATATGGCTTGTAATCTTCCTCTTCTAAAATCATACGAGAAAGTCGCTCAATTGAGTGAGAATTAAAGTCAATTCCCACCTTATAAAGTCGGTTAAGCATTATTGAGAATTCTTTTCGCAAAAGCTCAACGGGATAGTCAAGTCTTGTGTAAAGGTCAAGACGTTCAATGCTTCTGCCGAATTTTAAGATATTTCGTGAGGTTTCAGCCTCAATGTTATCGTCAGCACTGCCCCAGAATGCGAAAATCCAGTCAGTAACCTCCTGTACCTTAAGCAAAGGCGCATTACTGCTGCTGCTTTTTTCCATAATATCAACTGCAAGCTGAAGATATGACAAAGTGTCGGAGGAAATTACATTTCGCATTTCAACCGCGTTGTCATAAGCGTGCAAAAGGCTTGAATAAATTGACGCAGGGTCATTGGCATCAAACAAAAATGAGCTTATAAACTCCTGACGGCAGGAATAATTATTGGCAATGCCGAGCCGTCGGCAAAAAGTTATATATTCCTCGTCATTTATATCAATCATAATGTCATAGCACTCGGTGAAGGCTTTAAGAGTTGTGAAAACTCGCTCAACATACCGACCCAGCCAGAAAAGATTATCACTTGATTTTATCGAGATAACACCCATGTGTCTTTAAAGCCTCCTCCCTGCGAAGAATTAACAACAAAGGAATTTGCATCCTTTGAAAATCTTGTAAGTCCGCTCTTCCATACCACAGGCTCCTCACCCATAAGCACGAAAGCACGCAAATCTGCCTTGCGCTCTGTCCAAGCGCCGTTTTCAACTACTTTTAAATCGTTGAATTTGATAACCTCTTGTGCGATAAAGCGACGAGGTTCTTTTTGAATAAGCTTTTTCAATTCATAAACTCTTTCAAGAGATAATTCATTGCCGAATACAACGCCGTAGCCACCCGACTCGGCAACATCCTTGATAACAAGCTTCTGAATATTGTCAAGGACATACTTCATATCTTCTTCATAGAAAGGAAGATATGTAGGTGCATTTGAAAGTATGGGCTCTTCGCCAAGATAATATTTAATCATTGCGGGCACATAGTAGTAAATTCCTTTATCGTCGGCAACGCTGTTACCGGGTGCGTTTACAAGGGCTACATTACCTGCGCGATATGCGTCCATAATATGAGGAACACCTAAAAGTGAATCTGCACGGAAGGTCATGGGGTCCATAAAGTCGTCGTTAATTCGGCGGTAAACTGCACCAACTCGCTGACGCTTGCCCGAATATTCATTGTAATAAAGCACATTGCCCTCAACAAACAAATCCTGCGGCATTGCAAAAACTGAGCCTGTTTTTTCGGCAAGGTATGAATGCTCAAAGAATGCAGAGTTAAATCGACCGGGGGTAAGCACAACGTTTATTCCGCCCGTGTTTACATAATCAAGAGCACCGCGGAGAAGCTCACCGTAGTTACGGTTATCAACAACTGTGTTTGCACGGAAAGTATCGGGGCTCGCCCTACGGCAAAGCTCACGGGCAATCATCGGATAAGAAGCCCCCGATGGCACGCGGAGATTATCCTCAAGCACATACCAACGCATATCGTTACCCTGCACCAAGTCAATACCCGAAATGTGAGCAAAAACATCCTTTGGCGGAACTGCACCCTCACACTCCATCATATAGCCTGCGGCACCATAGACGAATTCCTCGGGGATAATTTTATCCTTGATAATCTGCTTTTTGGTATAGATATCCTTTAAGAAAATATTGAGAGCCTTAACGCGCTGTTTAAGTCCGCGTTCAAGATAATCAAACTCGTCCTTTGAGATGATACGGGGCACCGCATCAAAGGGGAAAAGCCTTTCATTGAATACATTATTTTTGTAAATTCCGAATTTAACTCCGTAGCGGGCTAAAAGTCGGTTGATTTCATCGGTATGCTCTATAAGTCCGTACAAATTTTTCACTCCCGATAACTGATTTTAGATATACAATATAATTATAGACTTTTTGAAAGGTTATGTAAATAAGGGAATTTAACAAATATTATTGTACAATTTTTGGTAATCTGTATATTAGTTTTGTTGAATTCTTTTTTCATATTGTGAAAAATGAAAATTCGATGTATAATTACAAACGGTGATATAAATGAGAAAATTTGACACTAAAATACAAGTCTTAAAATACAAAGTTCTCCGTGAAGTTTCGCGTCACGCCTGGGCAGACACATTGATTGAAAATCTTTGGGATATACCTAAAACTATTGCTCCCGGCACAACACCCACAATGAGATGCTGTGTTTACAAGGAACGCGCTATTCTCGGTCAGCGAGTAAAAATGGCAATGGGTGGCGACCAGAATAATCCAAATGTTATTGAGGTTATTGACATTGCCTGTGACGAATGCCCCGTGGGTGGATATGAAATCACCGAGGCTTGCCGCGGTTGCCTTGCTCACCATTGCGAAGATGTGTGCAAACGCGGTGCAATATATTTTGACCACAACCAAAAAGCGCATATTGATAAATCGAAATGTATTGAGTGCGGTCAGTGTGCAAAGGTTTGCCCTTACAGTGCGGTTATAAACCACCGACGCCCCTGCGAAAAAGCCTGTAAAATAAAGGCAATTTCAATGAGTGAAACAAAGGCGGCATATATTGACAATGACAAATGTGTTTCTTGCGGTGCATGTATTTATCAATGTCCGTTCGGTGCTATTACGGAAAAATCCTTTATACTTGATGTTATTGACCTTATTAAAAAGAGTGAAAGCAACAAGAATTATAAGGTCTATGCGGTTGTTGCACCCGCAATTTCAAGCCAGTTTACATACGCAAAATTGGGTCAGGTTATTAAAGGTATAAAAGAGCTTGGCTTTGCCGATGTTGTTGAGGCGGCTCTCGGGGCGGATATGGTTGCAGTTGAAGAATGTAAAGAATTGGTGGAAAAAGGATTCCTTACAAGCTCATGCTGTCCTGCTTTTGTCGATTATGTAAAAAAGCAGTTTCCAAAAATGGCTGAAAACATTTCACACAATGCCTCGCCTGCTGCTACAATCGGAAAATACATAAAGAGCAAGGACGAAACTGCAAAGGTAGTTTTTATAGGCCCTTGCACTGCAAAGAAAATGGAATTCCGCAAGGAAGAAGTTAAGCCTTACATTGACAGTGTAATTACCTTTGAGGAATTACAAGCACTATTTGACAGTAAGGGCATTGATATTACAACTCTTATAGAAGAAAAAATAGACGATGCCTCTTATTTTGGCAGAATTTTTGCCCGTAGCGGAGGACTTTCAGATGCAGTAAGACAAGGTCTTTACGAGCACGGTATGGAAACATTTGTGTACAAGCCCGTAATCTGTAACGGCATTGAAGAATGCAAAATCGCACTTCTTAAGGCATCAAAAGGCAAGCCCGACGGCAATTTCATTGAGGGTATGGCTTGCATGGGCGGTTGCATTGGCGGTGCGGGATGCCTCACTCACGGCGGAAAGAAAAAAGAAGAGGTTGACAAATACGGACTTGACGCCAGCGCAAAAACAATATTAAGTTCAGTTAAAAAATTATAAAAAACAAAAGTAAAACTCCCGAG
>CAZTLU010000077.1:0-7000 GCA_964614605.1 uncultured Eubacteriales bacterium | reverse complement strand
TTGAGCATTGTACCCATTGAGGTGTCGCCGTCGATATTTGCATTTTCACGCTTAACATCGTTATCCTTTGCAGAAACGAAGGTCAAATCCTCATAAGTTTTCATAAGGCGTGTATTCATTTCACGAACGCGAGAACGCTCTGCTCTGTAAAGAATATATTTCTTGGCAGTTCTTGCATGGCCTGTTTCGATAAGAGTCTTTTCAACATAGTCCTGAATCTGCTCAACTGTGGGAGTTTTGATTCCGTCACGCTCAATATATTGTACCGCGAGCTTTGCGATTTCCATAGCCTCATCAAAGTCTTTGCCGCCTGTTGCTTTGGCTGCCTGATAAACGGCGTTGGCGATTTTTTCAATAGAAAAATCAACCTCACGGCCGTCACGCTTTAAAATCTTTTCAATCATTTTATACGTCCTCCGTTTTGTGTTACTGTTATTTATTGACACACAACATCTTGTGTTCCGAATTCGAGCAAATATCATTTTATAGTATATTCCCATTTCTGTCAATATATTGTGCAATAAAATAATAGCCAAAAAAAGTAAGTAATTTTTAGCTATTTTTCCGTCACAATCCCGAAACCCTTGAAAATGCGTGGTTTTGGGCTTCGTCATATTGTATAAGTTTAAAAATAACTACAAAATTCAGTTTGAATAAAAAAATAACTGACCACAATATATTGTGGTCAGTCTTTAACGCGATAAATTGTTAAAATATATGGTTTTTACACATTATAATACTTTTTCATACGGTTTTTCTTTAAGACATGAGCTATAAGAATTACTACTATTACTGCAATCACCGAGAAAAACCCCGCATATAGTCCGCCTGCGTCATTTTCGCCCTTAACCTTCATCCACAAATTGTTCATATACTGAAGAGTATCTGTGGGCAGATTGTGAAACTCCTGTGTATTTTCAAGATTTTCGGGATAAACAGCCTCACTGTCGGCAAGTGAATAGTCTTCATTCTCAATAACCGAAGTGTTGGGCGTTGCATAATAGATATACTCCGCATTCGCAAGGGCAATTTCGGGCTCCATCATAAAATTGATAAAAGCCTCGGCACCCTTTTTATTCTGTGAGCCCTTGGGAATACACATTGCATCATAAAATGTATTGACGCCTTCTTCAGGGAAAACAAATCCCAAATCAGAATTGTTTTTAACCATCAGCTCGTAATCGCCTGCGTAATAGGTGGCAAAAGCGTATTCGCCACTTTCCATCTTAATGAAAATCTCATCCATTACATATTCGGGCTTAACGGTCTGACGCTGTTCTAAAAGATAATCTGCCGCCGCGTCCCAATCTGCCATATTGGTGGTGTTGATATCCTGACCCAGCGCAAACTGTGCAACTGCAAAAGCGTCGCGCGGGTTATTGAACATAAGCACCTTACCTTTATACTGTTCGTCCCAGAGCACATTCCAGCTTGTCGGCACTTCGTCAACATAATTCTTATTATAGATAAGTATTGTCGTGCCCACATTGTAGATTACCGCGTAATCGCTTATGCCGTTTTCTACAAGATAGCCGTATTTTTCACTGTCAAAATATTTGGAATAGTTAGGGATATTGGCATAATCAAGGGGCAAAAGCATTTCTTCTGATATAAGACGCTCAATCATATAGTCAGATGGAATAACAACATCGTAGCTGACGCCACCGCCCGAAAGCTTTGAATACATATTCTCATTGGATTCAAAGGTGGTGTAATTGACCTCACAGCCCGTAAGACGCTCAAACTGTGTGATTACATCAATTTCTTCGTCGTCGATATATTCGCCCCAGTTATAAACATTGAGGGTTGTACCCTGCAAGCCGAGATTTTTATAATACTCAACAACTTCTTCGGAAAAGATTTCGTCTTTTGCAGATACAGGAATAACAAAAACTGAAAATGCTATTAACAATGCAATTGCAAGAGAGATTAGCTTTTTCATTGGTTATCCCCCTTTGCTTTTTGCTTTTTATCAGAGCGGGACTGTGCAACATTCATCAGAATAAGAAGAATGAACATTGCGCCGAAAATCAAGGTTGAAAGCGCATACATATCGGGTTTAACGCGTTTTTTGGTCATTGAGAAGATATGAATGGGCAAGGTCTGGAAATCGGGTCCGTTTGTGAAATAACTGATTATGAAATCGTCAAGGGACAAGGTGAATGCCATAATTGCGCCGGAAATAATACCGGGAAGAATCGCGGGGAAAACCACCTTGAAAAATGCTTTTAAGGGGTGGCAGCCCAAATCCTGCGCCGCCTCATAAATTCTGTTGTCGGTCTGTCGAAGCTTCGGCAGAACGGACAAAATTACATAGGGCAATTGAAAAGTCACATGGGCAATAAGCAGAGTTCCAAATCCCAACACATCGCGCTTACTGAAAAGTGTACCTGCGAAAACGAAAAGGAGCATCATTGAGATACCCGTTACAATTTCGGGGTTCATCATCGGTATATTCGTAACCGTCATAACAGATGACTTGACGAATTTATTTTTCATTGAGTTGAGCCCCACCGCCGCAAGAGTGCCGAGGATTGTGGCGATTGCCGCTGATGTGACTGCAAGCACTATTGTGTTTTTAAGCGCATCCATTGTGACTTTATCCTGAAACAGACGCTCATACCATTGCAATGAAAAGCCCTCAAAGATATATGTGCTCTCGGAAGAGTTGAACGAGAACACCATCATTACAACCATCGGTGCATAGAGGAATATGAAAACAAGGGCAATGTAAAGCTTTGCCAGAGGAGATGTTTTTGTCATATAAGCACACCTCCGTCGTCATCACTGTCGGTGAAATAATTAAGAACACCAAGGCACACCAAAATCATAACCATAAGCACAAGTGAGAGTGCCGCACCAAGATTATAATTGTATGCGGTCTGGAACTGACCTTCAATAACATCACCAATCAAGGTAATCTGTCCGCCACCCAGCTTTTGTGAAATATAGAATGTGCTTACAGAGGGTACAAACACCATTGTAACACCGCTTGCAATGCCGGGAATTGTGAGTGGGAAAATTACTTTTCTTAAACAATAGAACTTATTGCAACCCAAATCCTGCGCTGCCTCAACAAGTGAGTTATCCATTTTGGACATTGCGGTATAAAGGGGCAGAATCATATAGGGCAGGAAATTGTAAACCATACCCAAAATAACTGCACCACCCGTATTGAGCATCTGCAAAGGCTCAATGCCGAAAAGACCTAAGAAACGGTTGATTACACCGGATTCGCCCAAAATTGTAATCCACGAATAAGTACGGATTAAAAAGCTCATCCACATAGGCAACATTACAAGCATTGTTGCAATGCTCTGGAATGAAGCCTTGGTCTGTGCAAGGAAATAGGCAAAAGGATAAGCAATAAGCAAACAGATTGCCGTTGCAATTGCGCCATAGCTGATTGAGAGAACGAAGGTTGTTCCGTAATCGCCGATTTGAGCAATATTGTCAAGGGTGAAAGCTCCGTTTGAGTCCGTAAAGGCATAATACGCCACCATTATGAGCGGTGCTACTATAAATAACACCGACCAAAGCACATAAGGTGCATTAAGCACCTTCTGGAAGAATGAGGATTTTCGCATTATTCCTCACCTACCTCAGAAAGCTCGTCGAACTCGTCACTAAATGAGCTGTAATCACCGTAAAGTCCTGAATACTGTGATTTTTTCATAATATGCATTTCATCGGGGTCGATAGAAATGCCGATAACATCGCCGACCTCGCTCTTTTCGGTGGTCTGAATCATCCACTTGAAGTTGTCGATATCAACGATAATTTCATAATGAACACCTTTAAAGGTAACTGATGTAACTGTACCCTGAAGCATTCCTTTTTCGGGTGCCACAACATCAATATCTTCGGGGCGGATAACAACGTCAACGGGTTCATTGTGCTTAAAGCCTTTATCAACGCACTGGAATTTGATTCCGTTGAACTCAACAGTGAAATCCTCTTTCATAACGCCGTCAAGAATATTGCTTTCACCGATGAAATCTGCAACGAATGCGTTTTTAGGCTCGTTATATATATCAAGAGGAGTGCCGATTTGCTGAATTTCGCCGCCGTTCATAACAACAACGGTGTCAGACATTGATAAAGCTTCCTCCTGGTCGTGTGTAACATAAATAAAGGTTATGCCCAATTTCTGCTGAATGTTTTTAAGCTCAATCTGCATATCCTTGCGAAGCTTCAAATCAAGAGCGCCGAGGGGCTCGTCAAGAAGAACAACACGGGGATTAACTGCCAGAGCGCGTGCAATGGCAACTCGCTGTTGCTGACCGCCTGAAAGAGAGTCAATTCTGCGGGGACCGAAGCCCTTAAGGTTTACCAAAGTGAGCATTTCGCTTACCTTTTCTTTGATTGCATCCTCTTTCCACTTTTTAAGGCGAAGGCCAAAAGCGATATTTTCATAAACATTCAAATGCGGGAAAAGTGCATAACGCTGAAAAATGGTGTTAACCTGACGCTTATAAGCCGGAACACCATTGATATTTTTTCCTTCGAAAATAACATCACCGCTATCCTGCTGTAAAAAACCTGCGATAATACGCAGAGTTGTAGTTTTGCCGCAGCCCGAAGGACCGAGCAGGGTCAAAAATTCACCGTCACGGATATAAAGGTTAATGTTATTGAGTATTTTTTGATTTCCAAAGCTTACGCTAATGTTTTTGAGGTCAATGATAACTGGATTGTTTTTCAATTATGCAGCCCCTTTCCAACCGATAGATATAGTTGGGATTGGGCGGATAAAACTTCAAACCGCCCCACCCTAATTGGTATGAATTAAATATAAAGAAAATTTGCAAAAAAGTCAATAATTTTGACAAATTTTGATAAAGTTTTTAACCCATATTCTCAATGATTTCGCTTAACTTGTCGGGCTTTCGTGTGGTGATATTATCGGGTGCCATAGAGAGTATCTCATACATCGAAAGCTTATCGTCGACTGTCCAGACAGACACATAAAGCATATTTGCGCGAAAGGCTTTTACTATTTCAGAGCTTGCGCTTTTATAATTAAGGTTTATACCGATGGCACCTGATGTTTTTACCTCATTCACAAGGGATTTGATATATTCTGCATCGGTATTCTGAGCCTTATCCACATCCACATTGAGATAATATGAAATTCGGGGACAGCCTTTTTGTACCGCCTCAACATCTTCAAGGTTAATTCCCGTAAAGAAAATCTGTTCTGTTACACCGTATTCAATGGCAAGCTTTTGCACCGCTGACATATTGGCGGTGCTTTTCATATCTACATTTGCCTTAATATTTTTATTCTGTGCAAGAAACTCAAACGCCACCTCAAGACCTAATTCGTCACCCTTGGGCTCATCGTGAGTGAGTACGGGAGAGCCGTCTTCAGTGAAATTTACATCAAATTCAATAATAGTTGCACCATTTGCAACACCTGCACGCATTGATTCAACTGAATTTTCCTCGGTACCCATACAACCGGTATGAGCAGTGATTGTAAATCTGCGAGGAAGTCTGATATTCATATTTTCATATTTATTGATTTTCACAGCACGCACCCCAAAATAAATAACTGTACCCACCAAAGCAATTATCAGCAGGCTTGTGGCGGAAGTTACCAAAATCTGCTTACGGTTCATTTTGGTCTTTTTTCTTTTTCTCATAAGGACACTCCATCTGTTTTTCGGCGGGAGCAAGCCCCCGCCCTACATTCTGTTTACATTTTAATATTATTCAGTTCATAAATCAAGTTGATTTATTATGTTTTTATGTTATAATTTAATAGATATCGGTACAGGATGTCGGGGAATCGGGTGAAAATCCCGAACGAGCCCGTCGCCGTAAGCAAATCAGAATTTTTTCACTCTCTGCCGCAAAGAGAGAAAAGTCATTGAGTTTTTAGCTTGAGAAGACGAAATAATTCATATATTGCCTAGTCGGAATACCCGGTCCTTAAGTTACTGTTGCCGCGAGACCCGGTATAGCAGTAAGCCAAATATCAAAAAATCAAATATTAAGGAGAAAACACTTATGAAAAAAGTAATGAATTCAAAATTATTACTGTCTATTCTCTCGCTGGTGCTTGTTGCGGCTATGGCACTTTCATTTACAGCGTGCGGTAACGATGACGGCAAAGCAAACGGTGAAGAAAAATCCTTCGTTTTCACCGTAATTTATGCAGATGGTGACGGCACCTCATTTGACATCACAACAGATGCCGAAACAGTTGGTGAAGCACTTACTGCAGAAGGTCTTATCGCGGGTACTGAAGGTGAATACGGCCTTATGGTTGACACAGTAACTGCCATTAAATACGATTATAACACCGACGGTATATACTGGGCATTTTACATTAACGGTGAATACGCAATGAGCGGCGTTGACACAACCGAAATTACTGACGGCGCAACCTATTCATTTGTAGCAACAAAAACAGAATGAGAACCGAACGCTACAAAAAGCTGGTAGATATTATAGTTTTTACCCTGCTGGGTGTTATAATGTTTCTTTCCAAGCTTTTAATGGAATATCTTCCCAATTTTCATCTGTTGGGAACGCTGATTACAGCATATACAATAGTATACCGAAAAGATGCATTAAAACCTATTTATATTTTTGTACTTATTTCGGGAATTTTTTACGGTTTTGCAATTTGGTGGCTCCCATACCTTTATGTATGGACTATTCTTTGGGGAATGGTTATGCTTTTGCCAAAAAATATGAAGCCTAAAGTTGCAGTTCCCGTATATATGGCCGTTTCAGGACTTCACGGGCTTTTATACGGTACTCTTTACGCACCCGTATATTGTATTTCTTTGGGGCTTGATTTCAAAGGAACGCTTGCCTGGATTGCTGCAGGATTTTCATTTGATGTAATGCATTGCGTAGGCAATGTTGTGTTGGGAATTCTGATTTTGCCGATTGTATCAGCGCTTAAAAAATTTCATAAATATTAAAAAAGACCGATTGGGGAAATCCTCAATCGGTTATTTTAATTTGGCAAATTGGGGTTTGT
>CAZTLU010000076.1:0-7064 GCA_964614605.1 uncultured Eubacteriales bacterium | reverse complement strand
ACAAATTCAGATTTGTATAACCAAATGAAAACAGCGGAGTCAAGGGGCAGTTCACGAACTGCCCGTCGTAGTTTGCTATCCCGCTGTTACGGACGCAACGCGCAAGCGCCCCTACGAAGTTATCATTCCTAAATAAATACCATATAAATCGAAACGGGACGCCGAACAACCCCTCAGTCACCTTACGGTGACAGCTCCCCTTTCAGGGGAGCCAAGTCGTCCCCTACAAATTCTATTTGATAATTGCGATAGTTTCTACTTCAACTAATACGTCTTTTGGCAACTGCTTTGCCGCTACGCATGAGCGGGCGGGTTTTGATGTGAAGTATTCCGCATAGATTGCGTTGAATGTGGCGAAGTCTTCCATATTTTTAAGGAAGCAAGTTGTTTTCACTACATTTTCAAGGTCACTGCCTGCGGCTTCAAGAAGATTTTTGATATTCTCGCAAACCTGTGTGGTCTGTCCCTCGATTGTTGTTGCCTCAACCTCACTTGTTTCGGGATTGATTGCGATTTGTCCCGATGTGAAAACGAGATTCCCCACAACCTTTGCCTGTGAATAAGGTCCGATTGCGGCAGGTGCTTTATCTGTGCTTACTGTTTTAATCATTTGTAACACTCCTTATACTAACTTGTAGCCTTGTGAAATAAGCTCATTTTTAATAAGCTCGATATGCTCAAAGTTTCTCGTTTCAAGCAATATACGCAAGAAACAACCGTTGATGTCGGAATTTTCCGATGCTCTTTCGTGGTGAATTGAAATAACATTACCGCCCAAATCTGCAATAATATTTGAAACACCCTTAAGCTGACCGGGCTTGTCGATAAGCTCGATTGTGAGCGAATATGTACGACCTGATGTGAGCAAACCGCGCTTGATTACGCGAGAAAGAATTGTAACGTCAATATTACCGCCTGAAACAAGGCAGACAACCTTTTTGCCCTTGACATCAATCTTGTTAAACATTACTGCCGCAACTGAAACTGCACCTGCGCCCTCTGCAATAAGCTTCTGCTGTTCAATAAGAGCAAGAATTGCCGCGGCGATTTCATCGTCAGAAACTGTTACAACCTCATCAACATACTTTTTAACATACTCAAAGGTATTTGCGCCGGGCTCTTTAACTGCGATACCGTCGGCAATAGTTGAAACGAAGTCAAGACGCTCAATTTTATCGTCCTTAACAGAATTATACATACTTGGCGCACCTTTAGCCTGAACGCCGTAAACCTTGACATTGGGGTTAAGTGCCTTTATTGCAAAAGCAACACCTGAAATAAGTCCGCCGCCGCCGATTGGCACTACAACTGCGTCAACATCTTTAATTTGGTCAAGGATTTCAAGACCGATTGTACCCTGACCTGCAATAACATCGTCATCATCAAAGGGATGAACAAAGGTATAGCCCTTTTCATCTCTCAATTCCAAAGCCTTGTTATATGCATCGTCATAAACGCCCTCAACAAGACAGATGTCAGCGCCGTAGCTCTTTGTTGCCTCAACCTTTGAAATGGGAGCACCGTCGGGAAGACAAATTAGAGATTTAATGCCGTTCTTTGTAGCCGCCAAAGCCACGCCCTGCGCGTGGTTTCCCGCTGAACAAGCAATAACGCCCCTCGCCTTTTCTTCAGCAGATAACTGACTGATTTTATAAGCCGCACCGCGAACCTTGAACGAGCCCGTTACCTGCAAGTTTTCTGTTTTGAGATACACTTCGCAATCGGGATTGATTTTGGGTGCGTGAATCATATCTGTTTTGCGGATTAAATCCTTTAAAACAAAGGATGCGTGATAGATTTTGTCAAGTGTTACCATAAGTATTACTTCTTTCACTTTAAAATGCGATTTCAAATATTGTAGCACACTAAAGCAGTGAATTGCAATAGGTAAACAGAAAAAATAGCAAAAAATAGCCTTCCCCCTGCGAGGGGAAGGTGGCACGAGCAGAGCGAGTGACGGAAGGGGGGATTTTTTTATTGAGCCCCCCTCAGTCATTTTCCACGAAAAATGACAGCTCCCCCTCAAGGGGGGAGCCTAAAATTACCACTCTATTTTTGTGTTGTAATCATCGTAACCGTAGTTTCCTGCGGTATTTTTGAGCAATTCTGCAAGGTCAGCCTTTTCGCCGTAGGGGTCTTTTACGCTGATTTTCTTGAGAATTGGATTCATTCTCTTTAAAAATGCTATGAAAACATCGCCCTCGGGAGTGCCCTCGTTATAGGTCTGATTTCCGCGGAACACATTACGAACAAGTACAGTTGCATAGTCGATAAGCTTTACCTTTCTGATACTCTCATCGCACTTGATAAAGAGTAATCTTGCAAGAGTGCCAAGCTTAATTGAGCAAAGAAGCTTACCAACCATACGCAACGCAAAAACAAGTCCCTTCGACTCTTTTATATGGAATTTACGCATTGCACGAGTTGTATCGTCACGCAAATCAAGAATGATATTTCTAATCATTGCATCAAACACGGAGGTAAGATATTCTTTACAGGTCATACCCTTTGTATCCCACTCAAAATCAGGAGTTGCTATGCTTTCGATTTCGGCTTTATTTTCGCCAAGCGTCACAAGTCTTATGTATGAGGGGTCAGCGATAATTGAGCCCGTTGTGATGTCATAAAGCTTATTACCCTTTTCGGTGACAAATTCATTTATGCTCTGATTATGCATATGACCTGTGAAAACCATATGCACACCCTCGTCAGCAAGAAGAGTTGCCACCGCTTTATAATCATACATCAAAGCGGATTTGATAATTGAAAATACGGGCTGAATTGGTAATACGGGATAATGACAGATTGCAAACATTGTCTGATTTTCTTCGCGTGCCTTTTTTGTCTGCTCCTTAATCCACTCAACCTGTTTTTCAGTTAAGCTGAACTGACCTTTTGTTTTGATATCGGCATTAATAGCAAGAAGTCGAACACCGTCTGCGAGCTGTGCCACATAAGAAAGGTGTTCCTCGTCAACTGCAATGGCATCGCTGAATCCAAAATCATTATACAACTTGATAAGTTCTTCTTTTGGTGTGGGCTCGGGCTGATATCGACCATTTTCACCGAATGCAAAGGGGTCACCTTTCCAGTCGTGGTCGGCAGTAATAAGATAAACCTTTTTTCCATTTTCTTTCAATTCATAAAGCAACTTAATAAATTTTTCGTGGCTCTTGCGTTCGCCATTCTGGGTCAAGTCACCTACAATCAGTACGGTATCCGCCAAATCAGTTCCGTTCAGAAAATTGAACACACTTTTATTGATGCTCTCGGTTTCGGCAAAGCATTTCTGCTCATAGTGCATAAAAGCCTCGTAAGCTTCACCGCTGCAACCTAGATCCGTATCAAAAAAATGCGGGTCTGTCAAAACTAAAAATTTGAAATTATCCATAAATCCACCTTTATTCAAAGAAAGCCTGCTTTATTGCAGGCTCTCTGATAATTAAATTATTCGCTGACTACAAATCCCTCTGCTTCGCGTTTAGCGGCAAGTTTTTCAAGCATATCTTTCTTTTCTTTGCCTGCAATTTTGTAGAAGAACATTGGAATTGCACAAAGAAGCATACTGATACCTGGAACAATTGATACAAGTGAGAACATTGCAAAACGCAAGTTATCAGGCATATCAAGAGCTGACATAACTGCGGTTGATGAAAGCATCTGTGCCGGGTCAAGACCGATTACCATATACATAATAACGATACCTGATGTTGCAAAGGCATTACCGATTTTGTTGATAAAGCCCTGACAAGCCGCACCGAGAGCGTTGTCACGGAAGCCTGTTGTAAGCTCCATATAATCAAGGCAGTCGCAAATCATTGCAAAGCAAACAGTGTTGATAACGCCAAGAGGAATACAAGAAATAATGATGAAAGGAATGCAAGCGTACAAATTCATTGTAAACCAGCCAACGATTGTTGTAACGATACTTGCAACGAAACCTGCAAGACAGCTTACGATAACAAGCTTCTTGTAATCAAACTTTTTCATAAGCTTGGGCATAAAGAGTGTTGCGCCGAAAAGACCAACGATTGAGCTAATCTGGAACACAGTTTTAACTGTTGAAATACTTGATTCAATAGCCGCAATGCGTTCAGCTTCTGTTGCAAGCGTTGCAAGGTCGGGTCCGATATAGAATGAATAACGCGCAACGTGAATTGCTGCCGCTGAAACCATATAACGACCGCTTGAAAGAACACCCATAAGGAGTACAAGCACTAATGGTTTGCATTTGAAAATGCGTGCCAACTGTGAGGGCTCGCCGGGCTGACGCTTGCGTACGGGCATCTTGACTCTTTCCTTAACACCTGTGCAAGCACGCGAATAGAGAATTGTACCAAGACCAACCGTTACAATTGCCATAACGAGATATTTTCTCTTCTGGAGTGTAAGAGCGTCAATAGGTTCATCTGAAGATTTAACCCAAGCAGCCATAATAAGACCAACTACAAGGAAAAGCAATTCGGGGACAGCAGAACCGATACTGTTGAAAATCTTACTAACTGAAATAACAGAGCTTCTTTCTTCTGAATCGGGAGTCATAACATTGGGAAGTCCCCAGAATGAAACATCACCAACTGTATAAATCATACCCCAGGCAACATAAATGATTGCTGAATAAACCATAAGCTCGGTTTTATCAAGGTTGGGGCTTAAATACATAAGGAATGTAACAACAGCAATAGGAATAAGCGCAAAACGAATGAACGGAAGCATTTTGCCGCTCTTCAAATTACTTCTGTCAACAATCATACCCATAAGCGGGTCGTTGATAGCGTCCCATATACGCGCTAAAAGCATAAGCAAAAGCACGAACATTGGTGCCAACTGCAAAACATTCAGGTAATAGTCACTTATGTAGCTTGACATAAGCGCATAAATCATACCCTGACCTAAACCTGCAACGCAGAATGCGGTCATTTCTTTTTTCTGAACATATTTTTTCTGTTCCATTTTTTTCTCTCCTTGAGGTTGAAAATTAAAATAAAATTGAGCTTGCCATCACAAACTGTGCTGCATAGTACAGAATATGGTTTGCAAGGACATATTTTTTATTGTTTTTGCCACCGAAATAAATGTATAAAAGCACCAAATCTGAAAGTGCAAATAAAACACCTGCAATAATAAGAACAATGTATTTTACACTTTTAAATCCACTTGCTACAAAGCCGTTTATTGAAAGAAGCGTTGTTGCCATTACAAAAGCAGTATAAACTATCGTAATTATTCTAAACTTTCCGTAGGCTACTTTACCGCGTTTTTCTGTCATAATAGTGTTGATTATAAACAAACTGCAGGTGATTGCATCTACGACGAAATGCCACCAAAGGTATTCAGCGTAACCCATAAGCACCGCGGGAACAAACATGGTATGAGCTACCATAAAACTGCCGAAGCCTGCAAAGGAATACATATCTGACTGTTCTTTATATATGTACTTCATATCGAGCCAGATATCGCCCAGCATACTGAATACAAGACCAAATATAATGAGTATTGCGTACTCAAAATTATCGCGGTTAAGTGAGAATGCTACTAAAGCAGTTGCTATAAAGCAAAGTGAAGCTGCAACTTTTGCGAACATTGCTTTCATTCCGCCCTCTTTTACTCTCAAATAAAGGAAAACGGAGGTAACGGCAATACCGATAATCAAAACTGCGAAAAATAACCACTCCATTAAAAAGCCCCCAAACAAAATGTTTTCAATACAATTAATAATTATACACTTTGTTGAATTGAAATGCAATAAACAGTATCACCAAAAACTAATTCTGTTTTTTGACAATTCCGTACTCATCATAGAGTCTGTAATAGGGGCATTGATAGTTTGACGAGGTGAGAAAACGCACCATTTCGTCTTCATCAAGGTTAATATCGCAACAGTATTCTTCTAACTCGTCGTCATAATAATAGTTTACACAGGTTTCACAATTTGTTTTTGACATAGTAAAGCTCCTTTATTTTTGTTTGCCGATGAGTTTCACAATTCTCGGTCGGTTGTAGCGTTGAATAATTACAAATACCGTATCTATTAACGCGGCAAAAATTGATGTGATTATAAACACCATGGGTACTCCATATTCAATTGAGAAAAGGATTGGTACAAAGCTTAAAACAATAATTACCTCATGTACAACCTCTGCATTGCACATTGCTGATACGATTTCGGGCAAGGTGTGATATTTTGTTTCAAAGTTTTCGGGTGCCCAGGCGGGAACATATGCTTTCCACTTTTTGACCTTTAAAGCTTTATAGAGTTTCTTTTCAAAAGGTCTGGGTTGAAACCACCTTGCATGATAGTCAAATTCTTTCGGGTGTACCTTGCCGATACCAAGACCGACAACTAAACGCATTACAAAATGATACGAAAAGGTCATAAAGGTTATATAAAGGATTTGAAAAATATCATTTTGTGTAAATTTAAAAATAATGTACGCCGCTATCGTGAGAGCTGAAAAAATTATCGTTACATTATACATAACTTTTTTCATAACAATTACCAACTATTGATTTTGATAAACAAAGTTTAACATAAAAAAACTCCCGAATCAATTACCATATATAATTTAAAAAAATTTGTTCAAAATATTTGTAAAAAGTTGTTGACAAATTCAAAATCCTATATTATAATAATCAAGCCGTCAAGACGGCGGCTATTATGGCGGCATAGCTTAGTTGGCTAGAGCGTCCGGTTCATACCCGGAAGGTCACAGGTTCAAGTCCCGTTGCCGCTACCAAATATGGCCCGGTGGTCAAGCGGTCAAGACACCGCCCTTTCACGGCGGTAACACGAGTTCGATTCTCGTCCGGGTCACCATAGAAAATGAGAGTACGCAAAAGCGTACTCTTTTTTGTTACACATAATAGCTTTTTATATACTAAATGTTGCCAAACCGCCTTTGGAATTTCCGCAGTATTCGGCAACGATTTCCCATTTTCCTTTACAAAGCATATTTTTTATGTTACAATCACCTTGTTTAAAACTTATTTATGAGGTGACAAAATGAATCTCAAGGAAGCAAGAAAATGGATTGCCGACGAGCTTAACCGTGTGGCTGAATTCT
>CAZTLU010000075.1:0-7113 GCA_964614605.1 uncultured Eubacteriales bacterium | reverse complement strand
TATGCTTCGCAATAGTCACGGTCGGCTCTTGTGCGCTTGCAACCGCCTGCACGGCATACGGGGTAAAATTTACATTGCTTGCACTTTTCGGGTACTGCAAGGCTTTCGCGTAAGAATTCAATTGCCTTGGTGCTATGGGCAAGTGTGTCGAAATTCTCGTTTTCGTCATTTATATTACCCAACAACCATTCGTCCGTGCAGTAGAAGTCGCAAGGATAAATATTTCCGTTACCCTCGGCAACAAATTGGTGCATACAATGGCCACACATTCCGCATTGCTCGGTGGGATTTCCCAGATACAAATGAACAATATTGTCAAAATAGCGCACGCTGGTGTATTGACCTCTTACATAGTCCTTAACATACAAATTAAAGCCCTTTATAAGATAATTTGCGTACTGCTCATTGGTCATATAAAGCTCGCTTTCGCTCTTGTCATCAAAGGGACGAAGGCAGGGGATAAATTGCAGATAGCGAAATCCTTTTCCGCGGAAATATCTATAAATTTCTTCAATATTGTCGGCACAATGACCCGTTAAAACGGTGAGAATATTGAATTCCACCTTATGCCGTTTCAGTTTTTCAGCGGTGTTTACGATTTTATAAAAGGTGTTCTCTCTTTTCTCGTCAACGCGGAATTTATTGTGCTCAAAGCTGCCATCAAGGCTTAATCCAACAAGAAAATTATTGCGGTGAAAGAATTCGCACCACTCGTCTGTCACAAGAGTTCCGTTGGTCTGAATACTGAAAAAAATCTGACTGTTAAGGCGGTTTTCAGCCTTTACGGTTTCAACAAAATGCTTGTAGTAATCGAGCCCCGCAATCAGCGGTTCACCGCCTTGAAAGGCAAAAGCTACGCTCTCGCCGTTTGCAAAGGCGAGGGCTTTTTTTATTAAATTATCGGCGGTGTCCGTGGTCATAACGCCAAAGGAAGAAACCTCGCGGAGCTCTGTAACATTATGGTAAAAGCAATATTTGCATCGCATATTGCAAAGGCTTGACGCGGGCTTAATCATTATTGAAAGGGGAGGCATATTTATTTTTCACTCCTTGTGAAAAATATCGATATAAATTCTTTACAGAATTTTCGATATATTCTTACGAATCCGATATGTTGCAAGCAACTCGATATGTTCACTTCGTGAACGAGAATTTGTATCATATCGAGCTGTAAGGCATATCGATGTTGCGAAGCAAAAATA
This sequence comes from uncultured Eubacteriales bacterium, assembly GCA_964614605.1. Classification (GTDB taxonomy): domain Bacteria; phylum Bacillota; class Clostridia; order Oscillospirales; family Acutalibacteraceae; genus Fimenecus. Next base: position 5,911 of record CAZTLU010000075.1, on the reverse strand, counting down.
TCGAGCAAGCGTAAGCTTGCATATCGACAATTGTTATATGATGATTATATAACAAAGCCTGCCGAAAAGCAACTCTCCTCGGCAGGCTATTTCAGTTTTGATTTTTAAAGATTTTCGTAATATTCGTAGTTGATGCCGCGACGGTTATCCTTGAAGTTTTCCATAACCTCGGTCATCTTTTCATTCATTTCTTCTGCAATTGTTGGGTATGTGCTTTGACGGTTGTAGTTTTCGCCAATATCATCAGTAAGAAGATACAGCCAATTCTTTCTTGTCTTATCAAAGAATGCGGGGTTATCATTCTGCATCTTGCGGAAGTATTTGAATGTTACAAATTCGTTGTCTGTAAGCACGGGATATTCATAATCTGCATATTCCTCGCGGGCAAGAACTTCGTCGGCTGTCATTGTGTACTGAATAGCCTTAAGTTCTTCGCGTTTCATATAAAGAATCGGATGCTCTTCTGTATGAATTGCAGTGTCATCTGTAAGAACGGGAAGCATTGAAACACCGTCGATAACGCGGTCTGTGGGAAGATAATTTTCAGTTCCGCCGTTACCTGTAATTCCGCAAAGCTCAATAAGAGTCGGGAACATATCAACGAGTGTGGCACTTTGTGTGCGCGTTGTACCTGAATCCCAAAGTCCGCCGTTGTTAGTCCATTTAATCATAAACGGAACCTTTTGTCCTGCCTCGTATGCCAAATATTTACCGCCGCGAAGCTCACCTGTTGAGCCCTCAAGTGCGGGACCGTTGTCGCTTGTGAATATAATAATTGTATCGTCCATAACTCCAAGCTCTTCAAGAGTATTGAACAATTCACCGAGATAATAGTCAAACTCTGTTACGCAGTCAACATATGTACCCAACCCGCTTGTGCCGTCAAAATCATCGCCTGCAAAAACGGGAGCGTGTGGCCACGGAGTTGCATAGTATGCAAAGAAAGGCTCGTCAGAATTTGTAACCTGCTCTGTAATCCAATCGTTGATTGAGTCGTGAATCCATTCACTAGCCATGCTCTGGTCTTTTGTTCCGTCAACAAAGAATTCATCAGTGCCGTGAACAATTTCATATTCGCCGTTTTCTTCTTCAACATAATAGAAGGGGGTCATATCGTTAACATGGTGGCTGCCGTAGAAATAATCAAAGCCTTGATTTGTGGGAAGATATTCGCCGTAATCGCCGAGATGCCATTTACCGAATGCACCGGTGTTGTAGCCTGCATTCTGGAATACCTCGGCAATTGTAATTTCATCACCAAGCATACCGTCAGCGTTATTGCCCATTTCAATTGAGTTGAAAATTCTTGTTGATGCAAACTTTGATGTTGAATCAACTGTGGGATAAATAACATTATCTGCATAACCTCTGAATGGGTAACGCCCTGTCATAAGGCTGAATCGTGCAGGTGAGCAAACTGAATAGCTTGAATAGAAGTTGTCAAAGCTTACGCCTTCTTCACCGATACTGTCGATGTTTGGTGTGTCGTAAATTGCACCGTTGAGTGAAATATCGCCCCAGCCCAAGTCGTCCATCATAATGAAAAGAACATTGGGCTTGTCTGTGGTGTTTTTGTCAACACCTTCAAGATAATCGTCGTGACCGTCCCAAAGTCGAGGGGCATTGGGAACAGAACGAAGGTTCATTGTAAGCACATAAAGAACTGTTGCGCCTGCAAGAAGTACGCTGACAATACTTGTCACAAAAACCTGCGCACCTTTTTTTTGCCATTGCTTTCTGCCAACAAGAAAAAGGGCAACAACTGCAATAATGCAGGGGAGAATTATAAGAAGATTGCCGCCTAAACGCACAAAGAAGTTATAATTGCTTGCACCCGAGAAAAGCGGATTTTCAGCAGAGCTCCAGCCGGCAAGTCCTGATGTGAATGCACCAAAGCCTGCGTCTGCACCCCAGATTGCATAGTAAAGCACAATACCAAGGCCTGCGGCACCGTAGCCCACAAAAAACCAGCTATAGAGCTTTTTGAAAATAAATATTCCAAGCATTGTAAGAGCAACAACGATGCACATATATGCCACATTCACAACTGCTACAATATTAAGACGCATAATGAGAAGTGCAAGGGCAAGAACAACACCGATTGCCGCCACAATCATAGGAAATACCTTTTTTGACTTGTCAAAAACAATTCCTTTTTTCATAAAAATCCCTCCTATGAGAAAAAATACAAAAGTATTATACACCATGTTGCCAAATTCTTCAATACCATATAATAAAAAAGAGAAGCCGGAATTTTGGCTTCTCTTGATTCTATTTTTTAAATTCTTTTGCTGCGGTGCTGATTGCGTCAAATACCTTTTCGTTGAGCACCTTTATATCTGCTCTTGTCATTTCGGCGGTTTCAATTGGGTCGAGTATTGTGACCGTAACCTCGGGTGAGCCGATTTGCTTGCCGTTTGCCTCAAAAATCATATGTGAATTGTGAAGATATATGGGAACAATCGTGGCACCTGTTTTCTGCACAATTTTGAATGCACCGTTTTTAAAGGGCTTGGGGGTATTGGTAAATTCGCGTCTGCCCTCGGGGAAAATAAGCATTGAAAATCCGTCATTGATATTTTCTGATGTCTTGTTGAGCGCGGTTACTGATTGGCGGATGTCCTCTTGCTTGATGGGTACGCAACCTAAAGGTGCGACAAAGTTTTTAATCAGCGGCAATGCAGCCATAGTGTAGCGGATTACAAAGCCGAAAGGCACACCGCGCAGAGCGTATAAAAGTACCGGGATATCGGCGTAGGATTGGTGGTTGGGAACAAACAGTACCGGTTTATCTGTGGGGATTTTCTCTTTACCGTTAACGGTAAGCGTAACTCCCGCGTCATTGAGGCAATATTCCGACCATTTGTATGCGATTTCGCCTATCGCACCGTCGCGATTTGGAATTCTCTCGCCTTCTTTTTTGCGCAATTCCTTTTTTAATTGTGGCATTGCAACGAAAATTCCGTAAATAAAAAATTTTGTAAAAAATAAGATTGTGTGAATTTTTTCTTTAAATGCTTTCATAAATTATGCTTCCAGATATTCTATATATTCTTCAAGGCATATGCCTAATTCGTTAATTTTCTTTGCGTGTTCAACACCAACATAGCGAAAATGCCACGGCTCATACATAATTCCTGTAATGTCGGTTTTGTCCTTCTGATAACGAAGAATAAAGCCGTAATCCTCGGCATTTTCCGTAAGCCACTTGAATTGCTCGGTGTTTTCAAACTGTGTGGTCAGATAATAACTGCCCTTTTGCAGAATGTCAAAGCCAAGACCTGTGTTATGTTCGCTGGTGCCTGAAAAAGTGCGGGCGTAATTGGCTTTTTCAATAGCCTGTTGTTTGGTATAGCCTTGATTCATATAAGAGTTTACCGAGCGGGTGAAAAGTCTGTCCTGCAGGCTGATGCTGCGGTAAGCAGATACTAATTCAAGGGGAACTCCTGCATCCTCTGCCGCATTAAACAAATCCTTCAAGGGCTGATAAGCGGCGCGGTCAACTGCGTCAACTGAATCATACTCAGGGTAGTTCAGCGAGAGAGCATCAACACTTTTACCGTTTTTCCAATACACCAAATCCCACTCAAAATCCTCGGGTAATTCATAGTCGTTATTGAGCAACATAAGATTTCTGCCGTGCTTAAAAATATCGGCAGGTTGGGCCGTGGGCGAACGGTATGTTACACCGTCATAAAAACTGCCGGTACCGGTCTTTACCGTGGCGGACTGTGTAGTAGTGACCGTTGTGCTTTCTGTGGTGCTCACGGTTGTGCTGACCGTAGTGCTCACGGTAGAGGTTTCGGTAGTTGTTGTGGTAGTAGAGGTGGAACTCACTGTGCCGTCTACCTTTTCGTATTCAGGCTCATCTTTAGTAATATTTGGTAAAATCAGTGCCGTTGCAGTGACAACAATGGCAAGAAATCCTGCCGCAAGAGGAATAATGTTTTTGCCGGTTTTGCGTCTTTTCATATATTATCACCTTTTTGATTATTCCTTATTCTACCATAAAAAATTGAGTATGTACAACTGTTTTTTTAAAATTGTAAATATTTGTATTATTTATTGCAGTTTTTATTAAGAATACTTTGAGAATGATATTGACTTTTTGGCGATTTTGTTTTAAACTTATAGGGTGAAAATATTGAAAGGGGTATTTTTCAATGGCTAAAAAACAGTACACACCCGAAGAATATAAAGCAAAGCTCGAAAAAAAGGCTGAAAAGAAGCAAAGATTTTCATCTACCTTCTTAAAGGTTTTCGCATTCGGCCTTGCAATCGCAATGGTTTATTGCGCAACAGTTATTGCAAATACACGAACAGGTCTTTACAGCCTCGGTACATCAAATACAGTTGCTACAGGCTCACAGAGTACAGATGGCGGCGAGTCAGTTGATAACAACGATTCAATGGATTGGGGCGACACTGATACACAGGCTCCATCAACTGATAATACAGACAATGGTGATTCAAACAACACTGTAAACGATAATAGCGGCAATACAAACAATAATAACGCTAATACAGGCAATGAAGATAAGTCATCTACAGATGCAACAAATTCTCAGCAGGAATACCTTGATATGTATAAAAAGGCTGTTGCAAATGCAAGAGCAAACGCAGCATCAGTTATTCGTGTAAAAGACGGTGCTATCAACTACCAGGGTATCGTTGAAGCAGGTAAGCTTTCAAGCGTAGCGGGTACTCTTATAGGTATGTTTATGGCTGAAAATGAAGCTGCAATCGAAGTTAAGAATGAACCTTGGGAAAAGGAAAGCCTTCCCGATGCAAGCAACCTTACACTTAACGGAATTCAAGAGATAAAACGTGCAAACCAGGGCGATACATATCTTATCAAAGTTGTTGCTAAAAATGCTACAAATCCTAAAGCAGGCGCTGACGGTGTAGGTTCAATTGCAGGCGTTATCGAAGAAAGCCAGATTACAGGCGCTATCGGTTCAGTTCCGAGTCTTACCTTGGAGGGTATCAGCATTGATTATGAAAATGTAACTGTTATTGCTACAATTGATAAGGCAACAGGTAACCTTATTGCGCTTAACCTTGACGCTCCTTGCATTCTCAATATTGGATACGCAAAAGTTCCGCTTCTTGGAGAGATTAACGATGCAAAGGTTGGTATTGAGGTTATCACAGAATACGCAATTTCTTACTAATTTAAAATACATAATAAACATAATGACCTGACGTCTTTGTCAGGTCATTTTTTGTGCTTGTTATAAAATTTATATCACTTTGCACTTTGCGTTTTGCATTTTGCACTTATTCTTCTGTCTGCTTACCTAAAAATGATGCCGCAACCGATAAAAGCTTGATTTCTGTCTGTGTGGGCATACTTCCGTCGGGATTAAGCATAAGCACAACCGCGCCTGCCACATCGCCGCCGCCGATAATGGGAAATGCAATCCCTGCCTCGCGGTCGCTGTCGGATAACGGATAAAGTGCCTTGGCTTCAGGTGATGCAATATAATTTTCGCGGTCTTCAATCAAATCTTCAAGCGCTTCTGAAATTCTCTTGTCCATTACATCTTTTCTTGCCATTCCCGAAGCGGCAATTACGTGGTCGCGGTCGGTAATTATTACAGGCAAGTTTGTCGCCCTGTAAAGCACATCTGTGTATTGCCCTGCAAACTCGGATAATTCACCAATAGGTGAATACTTTTTAAAAATAACCTCACCGTCAGACGCAGTGTAAATCTCTAAAGGGTCTCCCTCACGAATACGCATTGTCCTGCGTATTTCTTTTGGAATAACCACCCTCCCCAAATCATCAATTCTACGAACTATTCCTGTTGCTTTCATTATATATCATTCTCCTTTGATTTCACATTTTTCATAATTCGATTTTGTCTGTAATATTTTGCACTTAAAAAACTTTTATATACTTGATTTT
>CAZTLU010000074.1:0-7169 GCA_964614605.1 uncultured Eubacteriales bacterium | reverse complement strand
ATTCCCAATATTTTCTTGACATACATTTTAGTGAGTATTATAATTTAAAAGTCACTTAAACAAATCGTTCAACCCGATTAAAATTTTGAAAGGAGGCAGAAATCAAATGACAAACAGATATCAACTTTGGAATGAATACCGTAATATGAATATTTCTGCGCCTTTCAGAGTACATACCCTTTCTTGCGATTGATTTTTTCATTTGGGATATTGTATTTTACTGCCGCAGATTATAGGTATCTGCGGTATTTTTATTTGAGGAGGTAATTTATGAGATGGATTAAGCTTCACGAGCCCGTTAAGGTGCCCGTGCTAAAAAATGTTTTATTTGGATTAAAGCTTGTCTGGGAAGCTGATAAAAGACTTTTAATCGGCTATTTTGTGACCGAAATATCCAACAAGGTTTTATCAATGTATGTTCAGAACATTTTGTTCTTGAAAGTATTGTTAAGTATTATCGACGGCAGTGCAGATTTCAAGGAATATTTCATTTCTCTTCTGCTTTTCTTCGGCACATACACGGCAGTAAATATGATTTCGGCTTATGCGTCGCGCACGCGCCTTGTTGCTACAAAGGTTGTGCTTAAAAAGCTCAACAACAAGATTTTCGATAAGGCAAAGGAATTAGATATAAGCTGTTATGAAAATCCCGAATTCTACGACAAATATCAGCGTGCAACCTTGGTGCTTTCGTCGGGGTATTATGATATACTCTGTTGGGATGTTGCCGCAATCGTGGGCGGAATTATAGCTCTAATCTGCGTTGTGACGACCGTTACCGTCATTAACCCGATGTACTTGTTATTCCTTTTGCCCGTTACATTGGTTTTTGTTATTGAAGTTTTCAAGAGCAAGGCAGTTTACAAGCGTGACCTTGAAATGACAACAAACAACAGAATCAAGGCATATATTCAGCGCACAATGTTTTTAAAGGATTTTTCAAAGGATATGAGAACCTCAAACATTTTCGCGGTACTTATCGGGCGCTTTAAGGCGGCAATTGACGCAAATATTGTAATACTGAAAAAATACGGAATTAAATTATTCCTTTACAGTATGCTCAGCTCACTTTTCAGCGATTTTATACCCATTATCGGTACTTATGCCTTTGCGGGGTATCAGTTCATATTCACAAATGCTCTCACCATTTCCGATTTTTCGGTTGTTCTTTCGTCAATTAACTCTGTCCGCAACTCAACAATGAGCATTGCCGAGGGCTTTGACGAAATGACCCAAATGGCACTTTTCTTCCAGAATTTGCGCGATTTCTTTGACTATGAGCCTCAAATCACCGACGGTGGTAAAAATGCAGGCGAATTTGAGAGCATTGAATTCAAAAATGTATCTTTCGGCTACCCCGGTACGAACAAAACAATTCTCAAAAATGTATCATTTAAGATTTCAAAGGGTGAAACCGTTGCGGTTGTTGGCGTTAACGGCGCAGGCAAGTCAACACTCGTCAAGCTGTTATTGAGATTTTATGATGCCGACGAGGGTGAAATCCTTTACAACGGAATAAATGTTAAGGAATACAATGTGAGTTCCCTGCGAAATGTTTTTGCAACCGTTTTTCAGGATTACAAGAATTTCGCGGTGTCTGTTAACGAGAACATTATGTGTCACGAATGTACTGACGAGGAAAAGAAGCTCGCAGAAAAAGCGCTTCGTCAAAGCGGAGTATGGGAGAAAATTTCAAGTCTGCCAAAGGGCGCAGACACGGTTCTCACCCGCGAATTTGAGATTGATGGTGCAGGACTTTCAGGTGGCGAAAATCAAAAGGTTTCGGCGGCGCGTCTTTTCGCACGGGATTTTGAGATTGCAATTCTTGACGAGCCAAGCTCTGCACTTGACCCCATTGCAGAGTACAAAATGTATGAAAATCTTATTAAGGTAACAGAAAACAAAACTGTTATCTATATTTCGCACCGACTTTCAAGCGCTGTGTTGTCTGACAAAATTTATGTTCTCGGCAACGGCACAATTCTTGAATCGGGAAGTCACGCAGAATTGATGGCAAACGGCGGCGAATACAGTAAAATGTTCACATTGCAGGCATCAAGCTATAAAGGTGAAAGCGAGGTGGGTGAAAATGTTTAAGAAAAAAGAGAAAGAGAAAACAATTCACTCAATGCCCTCAAATATTATCTTCTTTGTGCGGCTTCTTTTCAGCATATCCCCCCTGCTTGTTATCGGCGAATTTGTATGGGGACTTCTGATGATTCTGCCCTCACAGCTGATTAGCGTTTTAGGTGTCAAATACATAATTGATGTAGTGACCGAGGGCGAAAATCTTGAACGGATTTTCTATGCAGTCGCACTCATTGCGGCAATTTTGATTGGCTCAACGGTTATTTCGTGGTTATTCCGCGAATTTTTCTGGAATATAGAAAAAGAAAAGGTTTATTACGGGCTCAACAAAAAGCTTTATGAAAAAGCGAGAAGTCTTGACCTTGAATCTTATGACAATCCGGAGTTTTACAACAATTTCATTCTCACCATTGAGTCATCATCTGACAACATTCAAAATCTTTTGGGACTTGTGAGAATGTATGTTGCTCATATTATTTCACTTGTCACAATTTCATCGGTTTTATTGACCATTGACCCGTGGTGCATGGTAATCATTTTGAGTGTAATTTGCATATTCCTGCCAATCAGTAAAAAGGTTGGCGCACTTATGATGGAGCGCCGTATTGAAAACGCAAAATTTCACCGTCGTTCCGACTATTTTCAGCGTGTTTTCTATTTGCAGGATTACGCAAAAGAGGTGCGAATGAACAATATTCATCCCCTGCTCATAGACCGCTATAACGATGCGGCTGACGATGTTATCAACAATCAGAAAAAGTATTGGAACAAGATTTCAATACTCAACTGCACACAGACCGTGGGGGTTCAGGGACTTGGATTTTTATTTGTACTCCCCCTGTACTTAGGCTATTGCGTACTGATTAAAGAGAGCATAACTCCCGGTGACTTTGTAGCGACCTTTAACGGTGCACACGCAGTTGCAATGTCATTCCAATTCCTTACAATATGGGCGTTAGCTCGTTTCTCGGAGCAGGCAAAGATGATTGACAAATACCGCGAATTCTTAAAAGCAGATTTTAAGATTAAAAACGGTGGCGAAGAAGCCAAAAGGACCGAACCCAAGGAAATTGTCATCAAGAATTTATCTTTTACTTATCCAAACAACGATAAGCCTACACTTGAAGATATTAACCTTACAATCAAGCCTTACGAGAAAATCGCGTTGGTTGGATACAACGGTGCGGGCAAAACCACTCTTACAAATCTGCTTTTGCGACTTTATGATGCAACCGAGGGCGAAATACTTATTGATGGCGAAAATATTAAAACTGCCACGGCAGACTCTCACCGTGACAGATTTGCGGCAGTTTTTCAGGATTTTCAGATTTTCGCCTGCTCTTTAGGTGAAAATGTTGCTCTTGACATCGACCCCGACGAAAAAAGAGTTTTCGATGCTCTTAAACACAGCGGATTTAACAAGGAATTGAAAAGCGGCATAAACTCCGAGCTTTTGCGTGAATTCGACGATGAGGGTGTTATGCTTTCGGGCGGTGAGGCGCAGAAAACCGCCATTGCCCGTGCCTTCTATAAGGACTGCCCCTATGTTATTCTTGACGAGCCGTCGGCAAACCTTGACCCTGTGGCTGAATACAATCTTAATCAGGCGATGATTGAGGCGGCAGACCATAAAACCGTTATCTTTATTTCTCATCGGCTTTCAACTACAGTCAATGCCGATAAAATCTATGTTATGGAAAACGGCAGAATTATTGAATCGGGTAGCCACGCAGAATTGATGCAACTCGGCGGAACTTATGCGTATATGTTTAATTTGCAGGCGGAGAAGTACAAAACAGAGTGAAAATAAAAATGGCTCCCTCTGACGAGGGAGCTGTCGAACGATAGTGAGACTGAAGGAGAGATTTGATAAGTATAAAGCTTATTTCTCTCCCTCCGTCTTTTGCTTCGCAAAATCCACCTAATTCTCGCCTACCGGCTCGGTCGGTGCTTCTGCTTCGCAGAGGTGTCCACCGGACACCCGCACCTCGTCAGAGGGAGGCAATACACACTAATCAGTGAGACCTAAAAGATAATCCGCTGAAACACCATAAAATTTACATAATTTAATTAAATCTTCAATTGACAATTTACATCTACGCTTTTCATATTTACTATACGCACTTTGTGTAATACCCAACAATTCCGCAAGTTGTTTTTGTTCAATATCATTATCCACTCTTAAATTTATCAATCTATCTACATAATCCATAATTATCACCTCAAGAAAATTATACATATTCCAAACAAGACTATTGACAAAAAGTCTTAATCGGACTATAATCTAACAAAATAGTTAGAAAGGGAATGTTTATGAGAAAAGAATTAGAAGAATTATGGATGAATTATGTTATTGAAGTACCAATGCAACGAAATGAAGAAGAAAAGGGATATATAAATGAATATTCCAAAATTTCTACACTTTTGCGTTCAAGACTGACTGATGAGCAAAAAGAACTGCTCGAAGAATATGACAATGCAGTATGTGAAACAAGCAGAATGTCGGAAAAATACGCTTTCATCAAAGGTGTACGATTTACAACACGACTCATATTTGAGGCGTTTTGTGATGATTGAAAACGGCGGAAGCAAGTCCCCGCCCTACATTTTACACTTTGCATTTTGCATTAAAAAACAGCAGACGGGGTCAGTCGTCTGCTGTTAATTTATATCTCGATTTCTATTGCTTTTCCCTCTTGTAAGGATTTTTTTGAATCGAGAACTCTCTGGTTTGTTGAGCCGCGGAATTTGCAATTGAGAGATTTTTTTGCTAAAACGAATTTGCCGTCAATGAGTATATCTGTCTGCTCTAAAAGATGTCGCCAGCCCTCATTTTTTGCCATTCCTTTATAAAGCTGTTCAAAGGTATAGCCCGTATAGGTTACAACATCAAGGCCCTCGTCGTGAACCATTTTTGCGAGCACCGAGAAATTCTCTGCCTGTTCAAACGGGTCACCGCCCGAAAAGGTTACGCCCTTTAAAAGCTTGTCCTTTTTAATCTCTGCAATTATGCGCTCCGCGGAGCTTTCGTACCCGCCGTTCATATCGTGGGTTTCGGGATTGTGACAGCCCTCGCAATTATGCTTACAGCCCTGCGAGAACACCACGAATCGCCAACCGGGACCGTCAACGATAGATTCACGGATAACGCCTGCAAGTCTTAAAGGCGTTGCCATTATACCTGCTCCATTTCTCCCTTGCCGGTGCCGATTGAGTGCTTAACTCTATCAGTCACCTCTGCATATTTAGCATCGTTAAATCTATCAAGAGTACCAACAAGGTAGCCTGTAATTCTACGAATTCTTTCAAATCCTACGCCTTCGCCAACCATTACTTTTTCTTTCTTAGCCATTGTTATGCCTCCTTAATTTGATATAAAATCTTTTTATTCTACAGGATGTGCAACCTTGTCTGCTTCTTCAAGCTCGTTGATGTCGCAGCAATGAACATCCTTCTTATAACCATTGAGTTTATTGAGAACCTCAACATCAACGCCCTCGCCCTCTCTTCTTCCGCAACGAGGACAAACATCACCGATGATACCTGTGTATCCGCAAACGGGGTCACGGTCAACGGGGTGGTTGATTGAGCCGTAGCCGATGCCTGCTTCGTACATGCAACGAACTACTGCTTCAAATGCGTCAAGGTTCTGTGTGGGGTCGCCATCCATTTCGATATATGAAATATGACCGCCGTTTGTAAGTGCGTGATAAGGTGCCTCAAGCTTAATCTTATCGAACGCAGAAATCGGATAATATACGGGCACATGGAAAGAGTTTGTGTAATACTTTCTGTCTGTAACGCCCTCAATTACGCCGTAACGCTCTCTGTCCATTCTTACAAATCTGCCTGAAAGTCCTTCAGCAGGAGTTGCAATAAGTGAGAAGTTCATACCTGTCATCCGGCTTGCTTCGTCTGTACGCTGACGCATATGCTGAACAATTTCAAGACCGAGATTCTGTGCCTCTTTTGACTCACCGTGGTGCTTACCTGTAAGAGCCTTAAGTGTTTCTGCAAGACCGATAAAGCCGATTGTAAGAGTACCGTGCTTAAGAACCTCTCTTACCTCGTCATCAATGCCAAGCTTATCAGAGTCGAGCCAGATGCCCTGTCCCATAAGGAAAGGATAGTTACGAACTCTTCTCTTTGCCTGAATTTCAAAACGCTCAAGAAGCTGTCCAATGATGATATCAATCTTTCTGTCAAGCTCTTCAAAGAAGTAGTCAAGGTTACCGTGAGCCTTAATCGCAATTCTGGGAAGGTTAACAGATGTGAATGAAAGGTTACCACGACCGCCTGTAACCGTCTTTGAGGGGTCATAGTTATTTGTCATAACACGTGTACGGCAACCCATATATGCAACCTCTGTATTGGGGTCGCCCTCAACATAGTTTTCTTTGTTGTAGGGAGCATCCATAAATGAGAAGTTGGGGAACAAACGAAGTGCTGAAACGCGGCAAGCGAGCTTAAACAAATCGTAGTTGGGGTCATTGGGATTATAGCTTACGCCTGCCTTAACCTTAAAGATATGAATGGGGAAGATAGGTGTTTCGCCATTGCCAAGACCAGCCTCGGTTGCAAGCATAACATTCTTTGTTACCATTCTGCCTTCAGGTGAAGTGTCAGTACCGTAGTTGATTGATGAGAAAGGAATCTGCGCACCTGCACGCGAATGCATTGTGTTAAGGTTATGAACAAGAGCTTCCATAGCCTGATATGTAGCGCGGTCAGTCTCTTTTTCTGCCTTATCGAGTGCAAATTTCTGAATTTTCTCCGCTTCTTCTGCTGTGATGCCGAATTCTTTTACAAGAGCCTTTGCCTCATACTTCTGATAATCATTGTCATTTGCAAGGCAGGGAGCAACGCCGATTTTCTCTTCAATTGCGTTCATAATAGCCTTACAAGCGGGCTTTGCATCATCCACATCGTGAAGAAGCTCAAGTGCCTTTGCAATATTTTCGACATACTTTTTCTTGTATGTCTTTTTAACACCGGGAGCCATACCATAATCGAAATTGGGTATACCCTGACCGCCGTGCTGGTCGTTCTGGTTTGACTGAATTGCAATACAAGCAAGAGCT
>CAZTLU010000073.1:0-7182 GCA_964614605.1 uncultured Eubacteriales bacterium | reverse complement strand
ACCAAAGCTCCGCTTTTGTTTAGTCTTTGAGAATTGACTTATAAAGTCTGATATACTCGTTTGCTGATTTTCCCCAGCTATTGTCGCATTCCATTGCGCGTTTAACGAGGATATTCCAGCCCTCTTTATTCTGATAGCCCTCAAGTGCGCGTTTGATTGTGTAAAGCATATCATGAGCATTGTAGCTTGAGAATGTAAAGCCGTTGCCCTCGTTATCTCCGCTGTCTTTAATACTGTCGCGAAGTCCGCCTGTTTCACGGATAATCGGGATTGTACCATAGCGAAGTGAAATCATCTGTGAAAGTCCGCAGGGCTCACTCTTACTTGGCATTAAGAAGATATCGGCACCTGCATAAATCTTCTTTGAAAGTGATGGAATAAAGCCGAGCTTTAAGCCCATCTTATCGGGATATTTCTCTGCCATCTCTTTGAAGAAGCTTTCATACTGCCATTCGCCCGAGCCGAGAACTACAAACTGAACATCACTTGTTGCAAGCAATTCTTCAAGAACTGCTTTTACAAGGTCAAGACCCTTGTGACCTACAAGACGAGTTACCATACCGATAATCGGCACATCTTCGCGTTGAGGAAGTGAGAAATACTCCTGAAGCTTTGCTTTGTTAATCTTTTTCTTATCTGCAAAATCCTCTGCAGTATAATTAACCTCGATATCCTTATCAGTTTCGGGATTATAGAGAATTGTGTCGATACCGTTTAAAATACCGCTCAATTTCCATGAACGCTGATTAAGAATGGGGTCAAGACCGTGTGAATACCACGGGTCAAGAATTTCGTTGGCATAAGAGGGGCTTACAGTTGTAACTCTGTCAGCGCACTCAATAGCACCCTTCATAAAGTTGCAGCAACCGTCATACTCAAGAAGAGATGCGCAGGAATCGGGAAGTCCTACAACCTCACCCAAAAGCTCCATACCGTATGTACCCTGATACTGAATATTGTGAATTGTGAAAATTGTTTTGATATTTTCGTAACCGGGACGGTTTGCATAAAGAGTATTGTAATAAACAGGAGTCAACGCTGACTGCCAGTCGTTACAATGGATAATGTCGGGCTTGAAGTCAATATGAGGAATAATCTCAAGCACTGCGCGTGCAAAGAATGCGAAACGCTCTGCGTCGTCATAATAGCCGTAGAGGGTATCACGCTTGAAATAATACTGATTATCAAGAAGATAATAGATTACTCCGCCTGCCTTTGCTTCGAAAATTCCGCAATACTGTCTTCTCCAGGCAACAGGAACTGAAATACTTGTAATGAATTTCATTGTGTCTTTAAGTTCCTGACTGATTGTGTCATAAAGAGGCATTACAACGCGAGCGCCGATAAGTCTTTTGCGAAGAGCCTGAGGAAGACTGCCCGCAACATCACCGAGTCCGCCGCTTGCCTTAAAAGGCAACGCCTCACTTGAAACATATAAAACTTTCATTATTATATCCTTTCAAAAATTAACTAATATGATTAAATTCGTAGGGGCGGATGCCCACATCCGCCCTAATAGGTGTACCGACAAACCACAACGGGACGATGTAGGCATCGTCCCCTACTAATTGGTTTTAATTTTAAATCACAATTTCCTTGCCTATGTAAACAGGATAATTCTCTGCACCGGAGAGTGTCTTATTAGGTGTAATAACCACGCTCTTGTCAGCTACAACGCAGTTTACTGTTGCATCCTGGGCAACATAAGAATCCTGCATAAGAATTGAGTTCTTAACAACTGCGCCCTTTGCAACACGAACACCGCGGAAAAGAATTGAATTTTCAACGGTACCCTCAATGATACAACCGTCTGCAACAAGAGAATTCTTAACATCTGAACCGATACCATAGATTGCGGGCATATCGTCGCGAACCTTTGTGTAAACGGGACGGGAAGCGTCAAAGAGTTCATCGCAGTTTGCGGGGTCAAGAAGAGCCATATTTGCCTCATAATAAGACTGCATTGACTGAATTGTTTCAGCATAGCCCATTGCCTCATAGCCGTAAACATTAAGTTTTGAAGCGTTGCGCTGAATAATATCAGCCTCGAAATCTATGTAATTAAGGCTTACTGCCTCATTCATAAGTCTTTCAAGAAGTGACTTCTTCATAAGAATCACATTGAGTGAATAGTTAACATCACCCTCTGCAACAGGAGAAACTGCAATCTTTTCAGCCTTGCCGTCAGCGTTCATATCAAGAACAATCACATCTGTGAGGTTAGGCATTTTGCCATTCTTGTAAACGATAGTCATATCTGCATTTTTAGCGGTATGATAATCCATAAGAGCCTCAATATCAAGATTAAGAACTGTGTTGCAGTCTGAAAGAAGAACATATTCCTCTTTTGAACGGCTGATGAAGCCCATAACACCCTTTAATGAAGTCAATTTGTCAGCATTTCCGCTTGCCTCGTTGGTTGAGAATGGAGGAAGAATGAAAAGACCGTCATTTTTGCGTGATAAATCCCAGGGTTTGCCTGTTCCCACATGGTCCATAAGTGACTGATAATTGCTCTTTGTGAGAACGCCTACTTTTTCAATACCCGCATTAACCATATTTGAAAGAGTGAAGTCAATAAGACGGTAACGGGAAGCAAAGGGAACTGAACCCATTGTACGAATGCCTGTAAGCTCGCTTACGCATTCATCATAAGCATTTGAGAAGATAATACTAACAATATTCTTACCTGTCATTTTATTCAGCCTCCTTTACTACATCTGTATCCACCTGTGTTTTAGGTGCAACCGAAGCGCCCTCGCCAACATTTACGCCTGCACCTACAACGGCAACGCCCCATTCGTCACGGTTTTCCATATCCTCGGGGCTCTTACCTACAACTGCACCTGCTTCAATAACTGCATTTTCAGCAACGATTGAATACTGAACAACTGCACCCTTTTTAATAACTGTGCCGGGCATTACGATTGAATATTTAACCTCTGCGCCCTCTTCAACAGTAACATCAGAGAAAAGAATTGAGTAGTCAACATCGCCGTAAACTCTTGAGCCCTCTGAAATCATTGAATTCTGCACCTTTGCGTTAGCAGAAATATAGTGAGGAGGTGAAACAGGAGTTTTTGCATAGATTTTCCATGTGGGGTCTGATAAATCAAGGTCAACCTTGGGATTGAGAAGGTCAAGGTTTGCCTCCCACAAGCTGTCGATTGTACCAACATCCTTCCAATATCCGTCAAAGAGATATG
Organism: uncultured Eubacteriales bacterium; assembly: GCA_964614605.1. Classification (GTDB taxonomy): domain Bacteria; phylum Bacillota; class Clostridia; order Oscillospirales; family Acutalibacteraceae; genus Fimenecus. The sequence goes on along the minus strand of CAZTLU010000073.1, from coordinate 3,976 downwards.
CGAACATCGGCTCGCCATCTGAATGCATCTTGGGGATAACATTTTTACCGAAGTCGTTACTTGACTCGGGGTCATTTTCGTCGTCAATAAGATACTGACGAAGCTTGCTCCATGTGAATACATAAACGCCCATTGAAGCCTTGTTACTTCTTGGATTCTTGGGCTTTTCTTCAAACTCTTTGATTGAGTTGTCATCATTGAGAATCATAAGGCCGAAACGGCTTGCTTCTTCCCAAGAAACCTCAAGCATAGCGATTGTACAGGATGCGCCCTTTTCTTTATGATATTCGAGCATCTTGTTATAATCCATCTTATAAATATGGTCACCTGAAAGGATAACAACATATTCGGGGTCATAACGGTCGATGAAATTGATATTCTGATAAATTGCGTTTGCAGTGCCCTTGTACCACTCTGTGCCCTTAATCTGCTGATAGGGTGAGAGAATGTGAACGCCACCGTTAGCTCTGTCCAAATCCCAAGCCTGACCGTTGCCTATGTAGTCATTCAGTTCAAGAGGCTGATATTGAGTGAGAACACCCACGGTAGAAATGCCTGAGTTTACGCAGTTTGAAAGCGGGAAGTCAATGATTCTGTATTTTCCGCCGTAAGGAACAGCGGGTTTAGCAATGTTCTTTGTCAAAATTCCAAGACGGCTTCCCTGACCGCCGGCAAGAAGCATTGCAATACATTCCGGTTTACGTGCCATTGTAAATTCCTCCGTTTATGTAAAATATTTGCTTGTGTAATTATTTTTATAAAATTACAGTTGCATAGTTATACAAATATATTCTAACACCGTATTCCAGCATTTTCAAGTATTTTTTGACCATTTTAATCAAAGCACAAACAAAATCCGTTACACCGATTTGTGCACTTTGTTACAAAATTTACCACCATATACGCAAAGGTCACAATTTTTGACATCGGTTTTTGTGAATTTTACAAAAAAGGTTTAAAAATAATACTCCCCACTCATCAAAGGTGAATGGGGAGTATTTCATATAAAATTTCCAAAACTTGCAAAATACATTGCCCGGCGGAAAAATAAACTGCTTTAGTTTTTGTTCTTTGAAGCAGCTCTCTGAATAGCCTTAACAATTTCAACTATCGGGATAATGAGGAATGCAAGACCGAGTGAAATTGCATATTCAACTGCTGAAAGCTTTGTGAATTCGAACATATTTGCGAGGAACGGGATTTCAACAACTGCAGTTGTGAGAATGAATGAGCCAATCATCGCACCATAAAGAGCTATGTTGTGGTGACCCTTGAAGACCATTGCAACGGCTGAACCGCGCTGTGAACGCATATTGAATGAATGGAAGATTTCACACATTGCCATTGTGAAGAATGCCATTGTCATACCATCTTCGCTATCTGCAATATTTCTTAAAATAAGATGTCCGGTTTCAATATATTCACCAATATAGAATGCGGCAACAGTGAGAACCGTTGTAATCAAGCCTTGATAGAAACAGTCAAAACCAAGTCCGCCTGCGAAAATACCGTCATTCTTGCTTCTGGGTTTTCTTCTCATAATATTCTCTTCGGGCTTTTCAAGACCAAGTGCCAGTGCGGGGAAGCAGTCTGTTACAAGGTTGATAAAGAGAAGATGGGGTGCACGAAGAATTGTGAAGTTCATAATTGTTGCAAAGAAAATTGAAAGAACTTCTGAAAGGTTTGAGCCGAGAAGGAACTGAATAGCCTTACGGATATTGTCGTAAATTCGTCTGCCCTCACCTACTGCTGAAACGATTGTTGCAAAGTTATCATCTGCAAGAACCATATCTGCAACATTCTTTGTAACGTCAGTACCTGTGATACCCATACCAACACCGATATCGGCACTCTTGATAGAGGGAGCATCGTTAACGCCGTCACCTGTCATGGCGGTAACATAGCCCTTACTTCTCCAAGCATTGACAATTCTTGTCTTGTGCTCGGGCTGAACACGGGCATAAACGCAGATATTTTCAACGATTTCTGCAAACTCTTCATCTGTGTACTTATCAATGTCAGCACCCATCATAGCCTGACTGTCGTCTGTAAGAATGCCGAGCTCACGGGCAATAGCCTTTGCTGTATTGATGTGGTCGCCTGTAATCATAATGGGCTTGATACCTGCACCGCGGCACTCAACGATAGCGTCTTTAACCTCGGGACGAACAGGGTCAATCATACCTGTAAGACCGATAAAGGTCATATCGAACTCAAGAGAAGCTGAATCCATTGTTTCGGGAAGAGCATCATAAGTTTTATATGCAACTGCGAATACACGAAGAGCTTTATTACCCATTCTTGTATTTTCAGCAGCAATCTTCTCACGGATTTCATCGGTCATTTCTACGATTTCACCGTTAATATCTGCGTGAGTACATTTCTTAAGAATTTCGTCGGGAGCGCCCTTTGTGAACTGAACAACACCGCGTGCAGACTGATGAACAGTTGACATCATCTTTCTGCCGGAGTCAAAGGGAACTTCGCCTATGCGGGGATATGCTTCAACAAGCGTTGCCTTGGAAAGCTCAAGAGAAGCGGCATAGTTAATCAAAGCAACTTCATCGGGCTCACCTGTACCCTTGCCGTCTTCTGCAACCTCTGCGTTTGTGCAGAGAGCCATAGCCGTTGCCAGCTGCTGCTCATTGGGAGCATAGTGGTCAACAACTGTCATAACATTCTGTGTAAGAGTACCTGTCTTGTCAGAGCAGATAATCTGGGTACAACCGAGAGTTTCAACGGCTGTCATTTTACGGATAATTGCGTTCTTCTTTGACATATTTGTAACGCCGATTGAAAGAACGATTGTCATAACCGCAACAAGTCCTTCGGGAATTGCGGCAACTGCAAGTGCAATTGCAGTAATGAATGAGTCAAGCGCCACATGGAAGAACTCGGGCTTAACATCGGGAAGAATGTACTGTGTAAGAATGTTGTATGCGAAAATAACTACACAAACGCCGATAACAAGTTTTGTGAGAACTTTTGACAACTGCTCAAGCTTGATTTCAAGAGGAGTTTTACCCTCTTCTGCAAGTGTAATAGCGTTAGCAATTTTACCCATTTCGGTATCCATACCGGTAGCAACTACAACTGCCTTACCGCGACCGTAAACAAGAGTTGAGCCCATATAAGCCATATTCTTACGGTCGCCGAGAGCTACTTCATCACTCTCTTTTGTGCCCATAAGAGCTTTCACAAGCTTTGTAACGGGAACGGACTCACCTGTAAGCGCGGCTTCTTCAATTTTCATGCTTGCGCACTCAAAAATACGGCAGTCAGCGGGGATTGCGTCACCTGCGTCAAGCAAAATAACATCACCAACAACCAAATCTTCACTCTTTACGATTTCAACCTTACCGTCACGAAGAGTTTTTGTGGTTGCCGCCGACATCTTCTGCAATGCCTCAACGGCCTTTTCAGCCTTGCTTTCCTGAACAACACCCAGAACTGCGTTGATGAGAACAACAACGAGAATGATTATTGAGTCAGTAGGAGTTACAAATCCGCCCGCCTCAATCATTTCTGTTACAGCAGAAATTACAGCCGCAACAAGCAAAATGATAATCATTGGGTCTTTCATCTGGTCAATAAAGCGTGAGAACATTGAGACTTTTTTAGCCTCTGCCAACTTGTTCTTTCCGTTTTCCTGAAGTCTTTTTTCAGCTTCGGCAGATGTAAGACCCTCCGGAGAGCTCTTTACCTCTGCAAAAACATCATTGACTTCATGAAGATAATGCTTCATAAAAACACCTCTTTTTATTTTTTCGCTTTCGCTATAAATTTATACAATTTCACAAAGTACACACCCAAATGGTAGTTGCAATATTTAAAAAAGACCTTCCGCAGTGTTATCTGCCGAAGGTCTTGCTGCCCGTGTTAACAGGTTCGGCAACCAGCCTTTTGGGCGTTTGTTGATTACCGAATAATTAGCTACTCCCCTTAGGAATTATCATAAAGTTAGTATATCACTTGG